>NZ_JAMZEE010000020.1:0-76341 GCF_024704895.1 Bacteroides muris (ex Fokt et al. 2023)
AATAACAAAGCCTGGGCTTGGGAAAGTCCGGGCTTTGCGCATAAAAAAAGGTTGTGCCAGCATTTTGACACAACCTCAAATCCCTTAACCTATCCTAATAATGCTGCTTATTGTCACCTATTTAGAAGCGAAATCATTATATTTGCGCCCATATATGCCAATACGTTGACTAAGCGATGGCAAAACAGCTGCTGAAACAATAAGAGAGACAGAGAGGGAACTTCCGGCTCATTGCTCAAGCCACGGTAAACATATTATTTTTTGTTTGATGCTCAAATTAGTTTTAAGTCTTTTGCTACCCGGCACGCCTCAATAGAGTTTTTCACTTGAAGTTTGCCTAAAATTTCCTGTCTGTGCCGACTAACTGTATTTATGCTGATAGAAAGAGTTTCGGCTATTTTCTTACTTGTCAGCCCTTTGCCTATGAGACTCAATACCTGCTTTTCTCTGACGGACAGAATCCTTGTGCTGTCCTGTTTGCCAATTTCTGTCATTTGACCGTTGGCTGAATTGATTATCAGGCATTTGGCTGGAATATCAAACAGTAAAGGGCTATAAAGGCATAAAGCCAGCCACAGCGTGTCGTTAGAAGGGGCAGAAACATAGAACATCCGATGCAATACTGATATATAATTATTTTTGCCGTGCTTCATACGAAGTTTGCTTATCAGATAATAATCAGTGCGTTTGCTCTTGGGCTGGTGTTTGACAAAATGGAAAAAACACAATTCTTGTAAGTGCTTCCCTGCCAAATCGTCAGGATGAATGAGCTTGAAGATTTCTTTTTCCCAAATGGAAGACACCTTGCCCTCGTCTCCGCATTTATCTATTTCCAGCATTCGGGAAAAACTACCATAATAAATGTAACTCATATTGGTACGCATATCACTCAATACGGCTACCGCACTCTCCATCCGTGCATAGTTGCGCGCTATATCCTTATACTTGTCCAGCAACTCGGAGTATGGTTGTTCTTCCGCAAA
Source organism: Bacteroides muris (ex Fokt et al. 2023) (assembly GCF_024704895.1). Lineage (NCBI taxonomy): Bacteria > Pseudomonadati > Bacteroidota > Bacteroidia > Bacteroidales > Bacteroidaceae > Bacteroides > Bacteroides muris (ex Fokt et al. 2023). The sequence continues at coordinate 984 of NZ_JAMZEE010000020.1, forward strand.
ATCCTGTGTGAAAAACTCCTTGCTCAATATATCGATTGTGTCCATAGCCAGAAATAAAAATGGTTATTTATAATCATTGTGCAGTATATAACAATACCCTACCTTTGCAAAGGTAAAAAAACTAAATGGTTGTTTATGATAAGTGAGAAGGAAAAGTGCCGGCAAGGAAAACTGTACGATGCCAATAATGATGCGGAATTGATAGCCGAAAGGCAGGCATGCAAGGCATTGTGCCATGAATATAATCATCTACTGCCATCGGAAACGAAACGCAGGGAAGATATTATTGTCAGTCTATTCGGAAAATCGGGGCATAGTTTCCTGATAGAACAGCCGTTCTTCTGTGATTATGGTTATAATATAGAGATTGGCGAAAATTTTTATGCCAATGTGAACTGTGTTATCTTGGACGAAGCAAAAGTTAAGTTCGGTGATAATGTGTTCATTGCTCCGGGTTGTGGGTTTTATACTGCCGGACATCCTTTTGATGTGGAGCAAAGAAATCGCGGACTTGAATATGCACGGCCGATTAGCATAGGCAATAATGTATGGATAGGAGCGCACGTTTGCGTCTTACCGGGAGTTATGATAGGCGACAACTGTGTCATCGGTGCGGGAAGTGTGGTAAATAAAGATATTCCGGCAGGAACATTGGCAGTCGGGAATCCTTGCCGTGTTATTCGAAAATTATAACATTAACAATATATTGAGAAATGAAAAAGTTACTATTGAGTGGAATGATGATTGCTGCTTCATTTACCTGCATGGCGCAATCATTGGAAAAGATGCAATGGTTCAATGAACCTGAACAATGGAAAATTGAGAACAATTCGCTTTCGATGCATGTTACTCCCCAGACTGATTATTGGCGTATATCCCACTATGGATTTACAGTGGATGATGCCCCGTTTCTGTACACATTGCGCGGCGGGGAATTTGAAGTGAAGGTAAAAATATCCGGCGATTACAAGACCCGTTTCGACCAGTCGGGACTGATGTTGCGCATCGACCACGAGAACTATATCAAGGCCGGTATTGAGTTCGTGGACGGGAAATATAATCTTAGTACCGTTGTAACTCATCATACAAGTGACTGGAGCATTATATCTTTGGATAAGCCCGTCCCGTTTGTATGGATTAAGGCGGTACGCCGACTGGATGCCGTAGAGATTTTCTATTCTTTTGATGATAAGGAATACACGATGATGCGCAACGCTTGGCTGCAAGACAATCATCCCGTCATGGTAGGGATAATGGGAGCTTGCCCTGACGGTAACGGTTTCAAAGCCAAATTTGAGAATCTCTCAATTAAGCATTTGCCAGATTTGCGCAGGGTTGAATGGCTAAAGAAAAACTAAATATCAAAAACAACAAGCATTGCTGTCCACTCCGGACACCGTTCCTTCAGTAACTTCATAGCCAATTCATTGTCGGCTATTGCAGCATACTGCTTTTTTGAAAAGAAACCCGTCATTGATGCAAATCTTATCAATGACGGGCAATTTTGCATTTTCTAATTGTATATCGAATTCCTTTAGATGCTGTGCCACCTATTGATTCAACATTTACAGGAATACAGATGGAGGTCAATACTGTACAATCAGAAATAAGCTTTATCATTACATTTGCCTTCTATCGATTTCAAAAGAGAGTTATTTTCAATAATTACAGTTTTCAAAGAAGCACAGTAAGGCTTTCTTTCGTCCATAATCTAAAAAGGCTGCAAAGGAAGATACTGTTTTCGGTTATAAACGAAAAGTCCATTCAGGGCAAGCAAGTGGACACTTCCTTTTTGCATCCCCTCCATTATCGGCCGGATATTCTCTCTTATAGAATCATCATTCCCTTAACCTATCCTAATAATCCACCTTGCTGTCACTCATTTAGAATTGAATTTATTATCTTTGTCGCGTTGTGTGCCATGCATCCGCGTAATGCCGAAGCAGGCAATATGGCCTGTCGCGACAGACACTGGACTTCAGCGCGACAAACACCAGTGTCTGACGTGACAAACACTGGACTCTGACACGACAGACACCGGTGTCTGTCAATAAGCATTAAGCAACTGGAAATAAGAAGATTATAAAATAAAGAATTTCATCTGAATGAAACAGTACAAAACCGTAAACAACCTTGTAGGCTGGATTACCTTCCTCATTGCAGCGACGGTCTACTGCATGACCATCGAACCTACTGCAAGCTTTTGGGACTGCCCGGAGTTCATCACCACCGGCTATAAGCTGGAAGTAGGACACCCGCCCGGCGCACCGTTCTTCATGCTGGTAGCCAACCTATTCTCACAATTTGCTTCCGATGCCTCCACCGTTGCCAAGATGGTGAACTACATGAGCGCGCTGATGAGCGGCGCATGTATCCTGTTCCTTTTCTGGAGCATCACGCACCTGGTACGCAAACTTGTGGTGACAGACGAAAACAATATCACACGCGGCCAGATGGTTACCATCATGGGTAGCGGTCTGGTGGGCGCACTTGCCTACACGTTCAGCGATACCTTCTGGTTCAGCGCTGTGGAAGGCGAGGTGTATGCCTTCTCCTCACTGTTCACTGCCGTCGTATTCTGGCTCATACTGAAATGGGAGGACGTTGCCAACGAGCCTCACAGTGACCGCTGGCTGATTCTTATCGCCTACCTGACGGGACTTTCCATCGGCGTGCACTTGCTGAACCTGCTCTGCCTGCCCGCCATCGTACTGGTATATTACTACAAGAAAGTACCCAATGCCAATGCCCGAGGCTCCCTGCTGGCATTGCTCGCTTCGGGCATACTGGTAGCAGCCGTACTCTACGGCATCGTGCCGGGTATCGTGAAAGTGGGGGGCTGGTTCGAACTGCTCTTCGTCAACACGCTGGGCATGTCCTTCAACACGGGTGTCATCGTATATATCATCCTGTTGGCAGCCTGCCTCATCTGGGGTATCTACGAAAGCTACACCGAACGCAACAAGGCACGTATGGCACTCTCGTTCATACTCACCATCGCCATGCTGGGTATCCCGTTCTACGGACACGGCACCAGCTCGGTAGTTATCGGTGTCATTGTCATTGCCGCATTGTGGCTCTACCTCCGTCCGAAGACGCAGGCAGCCGTCAAGGAGAAACTCCGTGTATCGGCACGCACGCTGAACACCTCGCTGCTCTGCACCATGATGATTGTCATCGGATATTCCTCGTATGCACTTATCGTTATCCGCTCCACCGCCAACACGCCGATGGACCAGAATTCTCCGGAGGACATCTTCACACTGGGCGAATACCTGGGACGCGAGCAGTATGGCACACGTCCGCTGTTCTACGGCCCTGCCTTCACCTCGCAAGTGGCGCTCGACGTGAAAGACGGCTACTGCGAACCGCGTATCAAGTACAACGGCACGAAGTTCATCCGCAAGGAGAAAGCTACGCCCGAGGAAAAGGATTCGTACATCGAAATCCCCGGACGCATTGAGTACGAATACGCCCAGAACATGCTGTTCCCCCGTATGTACAGCAGCGCTCACACGCAGCAATACCAAGCTTGGCAGGACATCAAGGGCTACGACGTGCCCTACGACAAATGCGGCAACATGATAATGGTGAACATGCCCACACAGTGGGAAAACATCAAGTTCTTCTTCTCCTACCAGCTCAACTGGATGTACTGGCGCTACTTCATGTGGAACTTCGCCGGACGCCAGAACGACATACAAGGCAGCGGGGAAATAGAACACGGCAACTGGATTACGGGCATCTCCTTTATCGACAACTGGCTGGTGGGCGACCAGAGCCTGCTGCCCGCCGAGTTGCGCGACAACAAGGGGCACAACGTCTTCTACTGCCTGCCGTTGCTGCTGGGCATCATCGGCCTGCTGTGGCAAGCCTACCGCGGACAGAAAGGCATCCAACAATTCTGGGTGGTCTTCTTCCTATTCTTCATGACCGGTATCGCCATCGTGCTCTACCTGAACCAGACCCCGAGCCAGCCGCGCGAACGCGACTACGCCTACGCCGGCTCGTTCTACGCCTTTGCCATCTGGATTGGCATGGGTGTGGCAGGACTTATACAAACAGCGGACAAGCGGATGAGGAAACAAGACTACAAGGAGGCAGGTGAGGCAAGTGATGCCAATGCGTTTGTGCCCTCGTCAACGTGTGCCCTCGTCATCTCATTCGTTTGCCTCCTTGTCCCCATACAGATGGCAAGCCAGACTTGGGATGACCACGACCGTAGCGACCGATACATGGCACGCGACTTCGGGCAGAACTACCTGATGTCACTGCAAGAAAGCGGAAACCCGATTATCTATACCAACGGCGACAACGATACCTTCCCCCTCTGGTACAACCAAGAGACCGAAGGTTTCCGCACCGACGCCCGTACCTGCAACCTCTCGTACCTGCAGACCGACTGGTACATCGACCAGATGAAGCGTCCTGCCTACGACAGTCCTTCCCTCCCCATCACGTGGGACCGTATGGAGTACGTGGAAGGCACCAACGAATACATCCCCATCCAGCCGGAATACAAGAAAAGCATCGACCAGCTCTATGCCGAAGCCGAGAAGCAGGCACTGGACGGTAATCAAGAAGCGCTGGTAAACGTGAAGAAGGAATTCGGAGACAACCCTTACGAGCTGAAGAACATCCTGAAGCACTGGATACGCGCCCCCAAGGACAAGGACCTGAAGGTGATTCCTACCGACAGCATCGTTATCAAGGTGGACAAGGAAGCCGTGCGCCGCAGCGGCATGATGATACCGGGCGACTCAATCCCCGACTACATGCACATCTCGCTGAAAGGCAAGCGCGCCCTCTACAAGAGCGAGCTGATGATGCTCGAGATGCTGAGCGAGGCCAACTGGGAACGCCCCATCTACATCGCCGTCAGCGTAGGCAGGGAGAACCAGCTGAACATGGAGAACCACTTCGTTCAGGAAGGACTTGCCTATCGTTTCACTCCGTTCGACACCGGCAAGACGGGCGTGACGATAGACTCCGAAAAGATGTACGACAACCTGATGAACAAATTCAAGTTCGGCGGCATCGACAAGCCGGGCATCTACATCGACGAGAACGCCATGCGCATGTGCCACTCTCACCGCCGCATCTTCTCGCAGCTTGTGCAGCAGCTGATGCGCGAAGGCAAGAAAGACAAGGCTAAAGCTGCCCTGGACTATGCCGAAAAGATGATTCCCGCCTACAATGTGTCTTACGACTGGCAGAACGGTGCCGTACAGATGGCAGAAGCCTACTACCAGCTAGGCCAAACCGACAAGGCGGACGAGATGATGAAAGCCCTTGCCGACAAGGCCATAGAATACCTGACCTGGTATCTGAGCCTGGACAACAACCGCTTCATGATTTCTACACGTGAATTTGAATACCACTGGGCTGTACTCGATGCCGAAGTAAAGGCTATGAAGAAGTACAACTCCAAGCTCACCGAAACCTACGAGCCGAAAGTGGAAGAACTGTATAATATGTATGCGGACAGAATGAAATAGGAGCATTCAACCATAATAAGAGAAGTCTTAATTATAATGTATTCACTAACAAACCATCCTCAAACCTCCCCTCCCCTGTGTAGGGAGGGGTTGGGGGAGAGGCTTTAATTATGTTTATAGAACAACCTCCTGAGTTTTTTCGTAAACTATACCCCGGTGCAGTCTGGAGGATGGACCCCAATGAAAAAGCCGTCTATCTGACTTTCGACGACGGCCCCATACCCGAAGTAACTCCTTGGGTGCTCGCTCTGCTGGACAAGCACAATATCAAGGCCACCTTCTTCATGGTAGGCGACAACATACGGAAGCATCCGGACGAATTCCGGATGGTTGTTGAACGCGGACACCGCATCGGTAACCACACCTTCAACCATATCCGTGGTTTTGAATACACAGCCAAAAATTATCTGGGAAACACCGAGCAGGCGAAAATCTTCATGGAAATGGGCGGAGACATCAATTGCAATGTGGAGAAGGTACTCTACCCTCTCTTGTTCCGTCCTCCCCACGGCCACATGTTCGCCAACCAATACCTCACGCTGAAACGCACCTACAAGATTGTGATGTGGGACCTCGTGACACGCGACTACAGCAAAAAGCTGCGCGGCCCGCAAGTGCTTGCCAACGTGATGCGCTACGCCCGCAACGGCTCCATCATCACCTTTCACGATTCTTTGAAATCCTGGCGCAACGGAAACCTGCAGTACGCACTTCCGCGTGCCATTGACTTTCTGAAAGAAGAAGGGTACGAATTCAAAGTGCTGTAAAATCCGGCCGGGAATGACACGGCTCTTTTATTCAAGAAAGCTAGAAGAAGGAGTTAGAGGGAGTTAAATGGAGAGTTATCGCCCTTCTGGCTCAGGAGCTAGAAGCCGACAGTTCTATCAATGTAGAGCGATACTATCGGCCTCTGGCTTTTAACTCCCTTGAATGACAACCAAAGGATTATTTGACTTCAATTGTCAGCGGATTGCGCACCTTCTGTGCAAATGCTGCCATATAGCTGTTCCAGGCTTCAGCAGTCTTGATGTCCGCACGGTCCCAGGCAAAGCCCCAGTAATACACATAGTCGGCATCCGGCTCATAGTCGCTGACAGCCAGTACATGACCGTCTGCATTGTTACGCATCTTCTTCTCCTCTGCAGAGAACAGCACAGTCTTGGCTTCCTTTACAACGGCAGGAAAAGCGGCCCCCATGAATATCTTGCCATTATCCGATCCGGTAGTGGGATCTACATACGTCATATAGCCACCTGCTGCATCAGCCACCACAGCGCCGTCCGGTTCGTGCAGCACAATGCCGGTAACAATGGGCAAGGATTCCTTTAGACAGCTATACGAAATGGCAGTGCGGTTCAGATGAGAACCGGCATCCAGCGTAATCAGACGTGTTTCCACCACCGTAGTATCCCCTTTCACAGCCAGCGGATTGAACTCCAGCTTCACCGTAAAACGCAAGGGGCCGTTGTCCAGCACTTCCTGCGTCTTATAGCACCACGGATAGATAATGGTATCATTCACCATCAGTGCAGATACCCCGGCTCCCAGTGTGGGGCCTACTGCATAGCAGTCCATGCCATAACCGTGGTCTATATGATAGGAGAATGTGCGTACCAGTTCACCGGCCGCCTTCGGGTCTGTCTTGCGCAATTCGTTTACCTGCTTCCAGGAGTCTGCATCCAGCTCTTTGGCATACATGTCTTCCAATACCGGTGCAGCAGTGCCCCGCTTCGTGAACAAGTCGTAGCCGAAGCCACGTTCACCCCTTGCCTGCAACGCAGGACCGTAGGCACGGAAACCCACCAAGTCGTTCTCCCAGGCCATGTCGTCCAGACGTTCGGGAAATTGACGCCCGCAAGCCCTTACCTCCACATCGACGGGAGTACCGGCCTGAATGGTATATGCAGCCGATGCATTGGCGGCTACCGTGGCGGGGAAGATTAGCTTGTCATCATAGGTCACTTGGTAGGGAACTTGTTCCCCCTCGACATTCAGAACCACAATCTGTGCGGTGTCTGCCAGATTCAGACGGTTCGAAATCTCGGCCATGGACACCTCTACCATCTCATCGGAACGATCCATCGACAGCGGATTGGTTACCGTAACGGTCACTGTCTTGCTGTCGTTGCAAGCAAGGCAAGACAAGGCCGCCATACATAATAAAAGAAAGTTTTTCATATAATCATTGCTTTTTCCTAATCAGTTATATAACTTTCCTTCAGGCACAGATTTCGCTGATCATACGGATTTTACTTATCTTTTCCGCGTAATCCGCACCTAAAAGAAAAAGGTGACAAGTGACATTACCCCGCCACTTTATCACCTTCTCAACTATCCTTCAGATTTATTTCGGTTGCTTTCCGATGTAAGCCAGAATACCTCCGTCTACATAGAGTACATGACCGTTGACTGCATTAGAAGCTTCGGATGCTAGGAACACTGCCGGACCGGTAAGTTCTTCCGGGTCTAACCAGCGGCCTGCCGGAGTCTTGGCGCAAATGAACGAGTCGAACGGGTGACGGCTTCCGTCAGCTTGCTTTTCGCGCAGCGGAGCAGTCTGCGGAGTAGCAATGTAACCCGGGCCGATACCATTACATTGGATGTTGTATTCACCATATTCAGAGCAGATGTTACGGGTCAGCATCTTCAAACCACCCTTGGCAGCAGCATAGGCCGACACAGTCTCACGGCCCAGTTCGGACATCATGGAGCATATGTTGATGATTTTACCGTGGCCCTTCTTCATCATGGCAGGCAGAACAGCCTTTGATACGATGAACGGAGCATTGAGGTCGATATCGATTACACGGCGGAAGTCAGCAGCCTCCATCTCGTGCATAGGAACACGGCGAATGATACCGGCATTGTTCACGAGGATATCAACGGAACCTACTTCCTTTTCAATCTGGGCTACCATAGCCTGAACAGCAGGTTCGTCTGTCACATCACATACATAACCGCGTGCCTTGATGCCCTTTTCAGTATAGGCGGCCAAGCCTTTGTCTACCAACTCCTGGTTAATGTCGTTGAAACAGATAGTTGCTCCCTGCTCTGCAAAAGCTGAAGCGATAGCAAAACCGATACCGTAAGAAGCACCTGTGACAAGGGCTACTTTACCTTCCAAAGAAAAATTCAAATACGGATTCATAATGTAAAATTATTAAGTTTAAATAAGTGATATTCTATTTATGTACGATTTGCAAGTAGTTTATACTCAATGGAAACTTTATCTTGGGAGAATGCCTTCTCTATAAGGAAATCGCAACGGATGTTTTTCGTATCGTAGCTTTTTACATCATCCGGATGCTCAGCATAGCGATTTTCATAGCTCGTTTTCATGATTGCACTACATCTAATAGGTTATAACTTCAGTCATCAAAGATGCCTCGTTTGCGTACACGATGCAAATGTAGCAAAAGAAAACGGAGAAACCGTATAAATTTGTATCAATTATATAGCAATATCGTTCAAAGATTCGTGAAAAGGAAAAATGGGGTTGTCGTGTCACCTATATTTGGCACCGAAATCGCGTCTGTTTTTTTCGATGCCTATTTAGAAGTAACAAAAAAACCCACTAAAACTTACGATTTTAGTGGGTTTTTAGCTGCAATTGGCTGTATCGTAGTTGGACTACCAGGATTCGAACCTGGACAAACAGAACCAAAACCTGTTGTGCTACCATTACACCATAGTCCAAACATGAGGCTTTCTGTTAAAAAGCGGTGCAAAGATAAAAGGAAGCCCCGAAATATCCAAATATTTCGGGGCTATTTTTACTTCCGAAGCATTATTTCCTTAATTACTTCTCTTTAAGATACCGTTATTTGGCGATAATCAGATAATAATTCTTCTTTCCGCGCTGTACCAGCAGGTATTTTTCGTCAAGCAGGTCGGCTGTCGTAATCACCTGGTCGAAAGCAGTCAGTTTCTCCTTATTCAGAGAAACGCCGCCGCCTTGCACCAGCTTGCGCATCTCACCCTTGGAAGCGAATACAGCAGCATTATCCACGAATAAATCCACCGCCTTTACACCGGCTGCCAGTGCATCACGGGATATTTCAAACTGGGGAACCCCCTCGAACACAGCCAGCAACGTATCTTCGTCCAACTTCTTCAGCGCGTCGGAAGTTGCATTGCCAAACAAGATGTTGGATGCATCCACAGCGGCATTGTAGTCCTCTTCGGAGTGAACCATGATAGTGACTTCCCTCGCCAAACACTTCTGAAGGACGCGCAAGTGGGGAGCAGCCTCGTGCTCGGCCGTCAGAGCGTCAATCTCTTCCTTAGACAGTGCGGTGAATATCTTGATATAGCGTTTGGCATCCTCGTCGCTCACGTTCAGCCAGAACTGGTAGAACTTATACGGAGAGGTGTAGCGCGGGTCGAGCCAGATGTTTCCGGACTCTGTCTTACCGAACTTGCCACCGTCAGCCTTCGTAATCAGCGGGCTGGTCAGTGCAAACACCTCCCCGCCGTTCGTACGGCGAATCAGCTCGGCACCGGTGGTGATGTTACCCCACTGGTCGCTGCCACCCATCTGGAGCTTACAACCTTTGGTTTCATACAGATGAAGGAAATCGTATCCCTGCAGCAGCTGGTAGGTGAATTCCGTGAAGGAAAGGCCGTCACGTGCCTCACCGTTCAGACGCTTCTTTACAGAATCTTTCGCCATCATATAGTTCACGGTGATGTGCTTACCCACTTCACGGGCAAAATCGAGGAAAGTGAAGTTTTTCATCCAATCGTAGTTGTTCACCAACTCGGCACGGTTGGGGGCATCCGAATCAAAATCCAGAAACTTGGAAAGTTGCGCCTTCATGCCGGCCAGGTTGCGCTGCAACGTCTCTTCCGTAAGCAGATTGCGTTCGGCAGACTTTCCGGAAGGGTCACCAATCATACCCGTAGCACCGCCTATCAGCGCCAACGGCTTGTGTCCGCAACGCTGAAAGTGACGCAGAATCATCACACTGCAAAGGTGCCCAATGTGCAAAGAGTCCGCAGTAGGGTCGAAACCAATGTATGCAGTCACTTGTTCCTTAGCCAGAAGTTCTTCCGTACCCGGCATCATATCGTGGAGCATGCCACGCCATCTTAATTCTTCTACAAAATTCATCGAATGATTAAGTTATCTGATTAATTATTTAAGTGATTATCTATGAATTGTTTGATTCCTATCTTAATCTGCGCAAAAATACGACTCTTTATTTGAAGAAACAACTCTTAGGGTTTAAAAAAGACTTTGCAGACATTTCTCCGAAGCGTTTCTCCAAGCTCTTCGGGAGAGATGCCGCGCACCCTGGCGGCGCGTGCATACAATTCCCCGATGGCAACTTCGCTTTCATCTGTTTCGATGAACAGCCGGTCGGCAGGTATACGGCACAAGGCCGCTTTCTGGTACTTCTCCCCGAATGAAAGGTAAAAGCCATGTTTCAGATACTCCTCCGCCAGCGCTGCCTTGCCGCGGAAACCATGTATTATCCACGGATTCGACGGGCGCAAGTCCCGCTTCACCTTCAGCAGTTCATCGACCGCCTTGACCAGATGAATCACCAGCGGCTTTCCTACTTCCTCCGCCAAGCATGCCTGACGCCTGAACACTTCTACCTGCAAATCCATCGGAGCATCTGCCAGCTTGTCCAGCCCAGCTTCGCCCACGGCAAGTACTTGGGGATGGAGTACTACCCTCTCCAGGCCGCATACTCTACTAGCCACAACATTCTCTGCTACTGAATGGTCACCTCCACTCCGGCCTATATGCCAGGGATGTATTCCCACCGAATACCATCCGCCGCTCTGTGGAGAGAACGCTTCGGGATAGCAATTCACAATGGCCGCTCCGCGCACTTGCGGGAGCCGATGCGTATGTATGTCTACTGGAATATTCATGGAACGGGATCATATCCGGAACCTCCCCAAGGATGGCAGCGCAGAATACGCCTTATTGCCAGCTTCCCCCCCTTGAAAGGTCCGTGTTTCTTGATGGCCTCCACCGCATATTGCGAACAAGTGGGGGTGAAACGGCATGAAGGCCCTATCATGGGTGATATGCACTTCTGATAGAAATAAATGGGAAGTAGCAACAGATATGAAAGCAGACGCTTCATGGTATCTGGGGAGTTTGCGTGGCTTCAGCATTCGCTGCCACCTTCTCGGCAATGCGTGCCAAAGCAGTCTTCATACGGTCTTCGATAACGGAAGAATCCACCAACTGGTCTGAAAGATAGATGAAAGCGACGGCCAGACGGCATTTCTTTTCCGCCAATACTGCCAGCAGTCCTTGTTTGTTCATGCGGTAGGCTTCACGTATCTGGCGTTTCACGCGGTTGCGCTTCACCGCCCGCTTGAAACGACGCTTCGAAACACTGATAAGAATGGAGGCAGACACTTCCAGTTCCTCCACCGGCAGATAAACCACACGCAAAGGGAAGACCGAAAACGAGCGCGAACCGCCCGCAAACATCTTCTCTATTACTTTCTTCTTGTCCAACCGTTCGGACTTGCGCAAGGTATTTGGCATGAGCTATAAGTTATGAGTTATAAGTTATGAGTTATAAGGGTGATACAAAAAAGGAGCTACAAGTACCTGGCGACATAAAAGCACAACCACTTGTAGCTCAATTTTATAAATCCACCGTTACTACTACAAGCCATAAGCAAATCACTCATAACTTATAACTCATAACTCTTTTTTTACTTTCCTTTATTATTCTCCTTGATAAACATGTCAAGCGCCGCCGTCATTGAGGGAGCTTGCACGCTGGGGGCTTCCAAGTCAAGACGAAGTCCGGCATCACGGACTGCCTGGGCGGTGGTAGAGCCGAATGTACCAATTTTAATCTCCTTCTGGTCAAAATCAGGGAAATTCTTCTTCAAGGCACTGATACCTGCCGGACTGAAGAACACCAGCATGTCATAATCAAATGCCTCATCTGGAGCAAAATCATTGCTGACGGTTCTATACATGACAGCTTCCGTATGCTGAATCTTATTCTTATCCAGCAGATTCTTCACGTCATCATTGTGTACATCCGACATTGGCACCAAGTACTTTTCAGCCTTATGCTTAACAATGGAAGGTATCAAATCGTCAATCTTCCCGGTGTTTCCGAAGAAAATCTTACGCTTACGATACTGCACATACTTTTGGATATACAAAGCAACGGCCTCCGTCACGCAGAAATACTTCATTGTTTCGGGAATTGTCACACGCAATTCCGTACATAAGTGGAAGAAATGATCAATGGCATGACGCGAAGTAAAAATAACGGCAGTATGGTCCAAAACCGAAATTTTCTGTTGTCTGAACTCTTTCGCTGAAAGGCTCTCCACTTTGATAAATGGGCGAAAATCTATCTTCACACCATATTTCTCGGCAATGTCGTAGTAAGGAGATTTCTCTGATGCCGGTTTCGGCTGCGACACAAGTACTTTCTTAATTTTCAACGTCCTAAAATTTTATTATCAAAAAATCGTTTAGCTGAATCACACCTTGATACAAAACAAAGCAAGGAATGATTTCGAGGGCACAAAAGTACAAAATTAAAAGTGAACTGCCATATAAATTGTTACAAAAAAGCTTTAGCCACTTGTATAACATCAATATTTTAGCAAAAAAGGCTAAAATCAATCCGATTACTATTGTCAACTGCAAACTCAAATCGAAATAGACTATGAATAGAGCAAACGGGAAAAGGGCGAATCCCAAATAATAAAGTAGCGTAGAATAGGACTCGAGCCATAACGTCGTAACACTTTCGTCAAAAAAAATCCAACCCAGAAAAGAGTAGAGCATCCACTTCAAGCACAAATAGAGGAGACACACACCGATGTAAATCCCCAGCAGAAGTCCCGGCGGCACATGGTGTACCAGTTCCGGCTGTATATCATTGAAGTAGCTGAAGATACAGACACCCGCAAGGATACAGGTCTGCAAGATGAGCAACAACAGATAGCGCATGTCGGCGGCTGTGGAAGTGGCAAATATGCTGGTACGTTCGCGATGGAGCAGGAAGTCCTTCACCAGTTGCAGCAGAAACTTGCGGCTGCGTGACAAGACATAGGCCGACAGAAAGAAGCAGCACAAAAGGACCACGGTGATGCCATCGTCCATTCTCGGAGAATACGGAATGGGGATCCCCTCCGTCCCCACTACTGCCCAAGCCATCAACAGCCCTATCATATTGCAGCGAATTTACGGATAGAGGCGTCCCACAAAGGAGTGGTATGTATCAGCTCCACAGCTTCCTGCGGTGTCTGCGCCACATGCCAGATAGCACCGTGCTGCGTACGCATGAAGTTTTCGTCCACTGCCTGCCGAAGCATATCGAGCAGAGGGGCAAAATAATTCTTGACGTTCAGTATCACAATCGGATTCAGATACAATCCAAGTTGCTTCCAAGTAATGATTTCCAGCAGTTCTTCCAGCGTGCCGCAACCACCGGGCAGGGCAATGACAGCATCGCTCAAGTCGGCCATTGTCTTTTTCCGTTCGTGCATGCTTTCCACTTCCACGAGTCGGGTAAGTCCGGTGTGATGCCATCCCTGCTCCACCATGAAACGAGGGATGACTCCCGTCACCTTGCCCCCTGCCTGAAGCACCGCATCCGACACGGCAGACATCAGTCCCATGTTTCCCGCACCATTAATCAAACGGATGTGTTTTTGCCCCAGCAGAGTGCCCAACTCACGGGCTGCATCGAAATAAACGGAATCTATCTTTGTGCTCGAAGCACAATATACGCATACGGAATTTATCTTGTTCATCATCTTGTTACCTCCTTTTTTAGGTACCGCCACAAAGGTACATGATTTCGGGGAGATTTGAAACAAATTTCTTTCTTCCCACTTACGTCGGGGGATTTTTCATGAATCAATAACGGATTATGTGTGCCGCAGGCACTGGTAAGGCACATTAAACAGGGCTACACCCTTTGCCCCGGATAGCTACACCCTTTGGGATAAATGGCTACACCATGTCAAGGAAAGGGTGTAGCCTTATATAAAAGGTAAAATTCCCCGCTGACATATAGTGATGAAAGCAGGGAATCGTTCACTTTATTGAATCAGAGAACCTTATATATCAATATTCGAGCCAAAAGTAATCCATCAGGGTCAATCCGATTAATAGGATTATTCCCGCAATAAGCATAAAGACCGGTATTGAAATACTTCTCTGCCAGCGGGTCAACCGTTGTAAACCTCCCCAGCGCCGCATCATAATGTCTTGCCCCATAATCATACCAATTCAGCCCTTTCTTCGTGTCAAGCTCCTTGCCGTTGTACTTGTAAGGCTGAACATTGTTGGTACTGGCGAACACTCCACCGAAAGGATAGTAATGGTTTGTTTCCTCTGCCGTGCCGGTCTGATTGATTACTACCCGGTTATTACCCTGATGGTCTTTCAAGTAGTAATGGTACTGCCGTCACTGAACGTTACCACGCTTGGCAAATTTAAACAATTATACGATATATTGGTAATTCCCTTGTTTAAATCTTTAGTTAAATTCCCGTTGGAATCGTAGTTGTATTCATTCGCCTGCTTCACGCCGTCCTTGAACTCGAAACCGTTGTTGTAAGCAGATGTGGCTACAGCATCATCTACACGGGTCAACTGATTACCACCGAGGGTGAAAGTCAGGTTGTCAATCAGTCCGTAACCGGAAGCATCGGTCTGACCGTAACGCTGCAATCCCTTGATGTTGCCGTTCTTGTCATAGCCCGTCACATTCTCGCTGAAACGGTTGGCATTCGTGCTGATGCCTGCCGTTTCCCCGTAGGTGACGTTCAGCAGCCTGTCCAGCCCGTCGTAGGTGAACTTATAGCCACGGATAGTGCTCTCATTTCCAGCTTTCCAAGTCATGCTGCTGATGCTGCCGTTGTACTTGACAGCACCGGTGCCGGTGTCGTAATACAGATTCTGGGTGAACTTCGTTCCGCTGATGCCCGTCAGCCAGCCACGGAGGTTGTAGGCGTAGGTCAGCTTGTCTGCACTTGCGCCATGGAACTCCCGGCTCTGGAGCCTGCCGAACTTGTCATACGTGTAGGCTGCCAGCGTGATGGATGTCCCGCTGTGGTTCAGGTCAAACTTCACGCTTTCCGGGCGATCGCACGAGTCATAAGTATAGGTGTATTTCCCGCTTACGGTAGGCGTACCGTTCTTGTAGTGCCATTCGTTTACGGTCTGAGGATTCCCCGTGAAGGTGTAGGCAGTCTCCTGCTTGAGGCAGAAGTCCGGCTGCGAACGGGTGGTACGTGTCACCCTCCCCTTGACGTCATAATAGTTGGCAACATACACCTTGCCCGTGCCGTCAAGCAGGGAGAGGATGCTGCCCGTCTGATGATTCCGGGCGTTGGACTTATCCTGCACTGTGGCGGCAGGAAACCAAGTACGGTTGGTGAATCCCGATTGCGACAGAAAGTCATAATTGTCGTAGAAGTTCTGTACGTGTACCACCGGACTTGAAGAGGCGTTCTTTCCCGTACATTCCCCTTGCCGGGTCAATCGTCCCAAAGCGTCGTACAGATAGAACATCCATTTATTGCCTCCGGCAGCACGCTGCCTGCCGTCCTGCGTAAAGCTGATGCGGTCGGCAAGGTCGTAGACGTATTCTGTATAGTCCGTGCTACCGGCTCCCGGAAGCCACTTCTTGGAGCAACGGCCGAAACTGTCGTACTCGTAGCGGTAGGCATACAGCGCCAGATTGGCTGCGGCGATATTGCCATCGACGACCGGCGGCAGTACATAGCGCAATCGCCCCAGATTGTCATACACGTATATAGGTGTCATACGGAGTACTGCCGTTCATCCGGCGAACGAGCAGGGTACGTCCCTGCTTGTCCGTAAAGGTATAGGTGAGATGGCCATCTTCATCCTGGGTGCGGACAACGGCAAGTTCTCCGGCTGGATATTTGGTGCCGCCCGCCAACGAGCTTCCGCTGACCGTATACCAGATGCAGTGTAGCGGTGATTCGAGTGTGTTGGATGTATAGGCTGCCTTGGTCGGATGTTTCGCCCATGCCGAACCGGGACCGTATAATTCGGTCGGTCGGTTCAGAGGAGAATTCTCATAGACCGGGCGACTGTAGGGAGCGGCATCATTGCCGTAGTTTCCCGGTGCGCTGCTTTTGAAGGAGGCAGGGGCAGTATAGTCGGCAGCAGGAGCTATCGGCAACCAGGAGTTGGCTTCACGGCCCAAGGCGTCATATTCCTGCAGGGTGGCAAGACGGCTTTTCACGACATTGTTCTCCGATGCCTTCTGCAGAGTCTGGAACGGACGTCCCAGACCGTCGTAATAGACTGTTTCATCCAAGCGCTTTCCTCCGTCGGCATTCAGCATTGTAGTGGTGCGGACATAGTTTTGTGACGACACTTGTGCCGTGGCATGGACGGCAAGTATCAGCAGAGCTATCAGGCAATATATTTTCTTTCTCATGGCTGTATCGGTGTTTATTGGTTCTTGTAATTATACTCATAGGCCTGTACGGTCTTCCCTTCGTGGTCGGTCACACTCTGCAGCCTGCCGAAGGTATCATAACTGTAGCGGGTGATATTCCCGTTCGGACCGGTTACGGAGGTAATGCCCACGAACGGCGACCAGGTATAGGTGGTGACTTGCGAGGCGGTTCCCTTGTAATAGGTATCCAGCTTGCTACGGACGGAAGCCACGTCCGGGGCGGCCGAATTTTCGAGTGTAGTCATCTGGGCATCCGTATATCCCAGGGCTTCCTTGACTTTGGCATACGTTGTATTGGCTATTTCCGCAATAACGTGCTGCTTGTTGTAACTCCACAGATAGACCGTGGTCAGTGTCTGCTTCTCCGTTATTGTGGATAAGTTGCCGCCTGAAGTATAGGTGCAGGAAGCGTCAGCGCTATAATCTGCCGAAGGAGAATAGATACCCCTGGTCAGCGTATCGGTACCGATAACCCCTATGCTCTTGTTGGAGAACTTGAAACTGCCTACGGCAAGCGGGGCAGACAGTTTGAGACGGGAATGCGAAGTCAGCAGCCCTTTCTCGTTATATCGGTACAGTTCCCCCGCCGTCACTGTCGATGTTCCTGCCCGGTCGGTCACTTTAACCGTTTCGGTCGGCACATTCAGTATGTGATTGTCCACCAAAGTTTGGGGATAACCGTTTCCTGCATAGTTCTGCGGATAAAGCATATGCACGGTTTCGCTCAAGGAAGAATCATAAATTGTCTGCACGACAGATGGCTGCAGGTTCCATGGGTTATAAGTATATCGGTATTCGGTAGTCAGTACGCCTTTATCGGTGTATTCTTTGGCTATACGGTTGGTACATTCAATCCAGAATCTGGAAGAAGGATAGATGCAGAACAGCACACGGCCTCCACCGCACGATTGCGCATATTTGTTGCTGACTCCGGAACCACTGCAACCTTCGGCACCACTATGTATGTCTTCTACCAGGGCATTTACAAAATGGTGTTCCTTTTTCAGCACACTGTAGGTGTTTTCTGTCTCGCGCTGCAAGTTGCCGTTCGACGAATAGACCGCTTCACGCAACAAATTGCCGTTACGGGGATCATCAAAAGGCGGATAGAAGTCAAACGAAGAATTCTTGTCGTTCTTGTTCCAGAATTCATAAACCTGTTTGCCGTTGCCGCGTGTCAGAGTCACCCGACTGTATCCCACCAGTGTCCCCCTGACGGAAGCCATACTCTCCGACCAGACCGACCAATAGTTTTTCAGCACTGCTGCAGGAGGTACGGGATCGATGGAACTACCGCCTTCACTATGTCCCGGGCCTGCTTCTGCCTGATAGACCTGGAGCTTGTTGCGTGAAAATCGCAAAGGATACATCATCAGGCCCGAAGACATGCCGCTCTCCTGGGTATAGTCGTACTGGGAAACGATTGTATTCCCGTTCCCGTCCGTCTGACGAATCTCCTTAATCCGGACTCCTCCGCCTTGGGACATGAAGGAATTGGTACTTTTAACCCACATCTCTACTCGTTTATCTCCGGGAAAACTGGGGTAAGGGGTAATATCCGTTCGACGCGTTTCACCACATCTTTTATTTTTCCTCCTTCCGTACGGAGCGTATCGGCCGGAGAAATCTTTGGGTTCGGTATTTACCGCCGGGATAGTCGAATTACAGTTGCTTGTCATGGCATAGACTGATAATGGCTTTTGGGAAAGTGTTTGATTCAGTTTCAAGTAAATATAGTTCGTGAAAGAATGAGGCTCGTAACTGAAACTGCTCTCTCCGCCGGTGGGATAAACTATCTTGGACAACATGCCGGCTGTAATGGTCGAAGGATTGCATCGGCGATTGGCTGTTTGCATGGGAAGGCTATAGGGGAAATTATTATAACCTGTTTCACCCGCTAAAGAAAGAGGGGGTAATAGTGTCTTGTTGGACTGCCCGTTATAATGTCCCCAATAGTCGCGTGCAGAGGAACTTTTACCGGGAAGCCCTCCTTGATAAGTGAACTGATGAGCCGGAAGTTTCTTTAACGTACTTCCTACCATCGTTTCTTCTTGCAAGGAAACAAGGCGCAAGCGATTGTTTACCTCGGCATCCGAGTAAAGCGAGTTATAGTTTGTCAGAAGATTACGGCTCTCGTAATATTCGCGAAGCCGATTACCGCCCACACCGTTGCCTGCAAAATAATCGTACGTAAAGCGGAAGCGCTTGAACAGTTGGTCAGCCTTGTTCCTAATTTCAATGCTTTCCGATTTACGTCCTCCCATCAGGTCGGTACGAGTCCCTGCATTAAAGCGCACTGTTTCTTCATCGGTTGTTATCTCATATAAATAGTAGTTGTTTATCTTCACTAAATCAGAGAGTTGTTTCTCAACCTTATAATCAACCGTATTGGTCAAACCGTGATGCCAGTACTCTTGCAATTCGGGCAACATACGGATAGAGCCATATTGCTTATAGCTGAGACGGATGGTTTTCCCGTCAGGATGTTTTATTTGGGTCAGGTAATACGAAACGTTCCGCTTGGCATAAGGAGCCGTGGTATAAGAATCCGGAGAGTTGGTTTCTGTGATTCCGAATGTGTATTCTATACCGTCGGCATCGGTTATCTTGGATATGCCGGTGGCTCCTCCCGCAATTTTTACGATAGGTCCCTTCCCCGTTACTATGAACTTCTCCTGCAGCGGGTGGTAGATGAATTCTATATGCTGCCCCATGAAATCGGCTGTATAGGATTGTGCCTCGCCTTCATGGTTATCCAGCATTTGTGCATAAAGTGCAAAGGATATGTCGGTTGTCTTGGGATATGGAATGCATTTGAAACGGTTGTAGCCATAACTGCCGCGCCAACCACTTTCATGATTTCCGTCCATTTTATAGAAGCGTCCCAAGCCATCGGTATTCACTGTACGGAGATTCAGACTATTGTACAAGAACTCCCAGTCCTTTTTCAGCGTTCCCGCTTCAGGTTTGGGTCTGTGTTGTCACTACTCCGCCTGCGTTCAGCAGCCAGTTCAAGCCGACCCAGGTAGATTCCTGATTCACTTGTATGGCAGTGGCTTGATAGTCCAGAGTTATGGGAAGTCTCAATTTGCCACATTTCACTTCGTAGATGGGAATGGAAATTTGTGGAACACCCGTATAGAAGCTGACCGGAACTTCTCCCACCTTGGTAAAGGCGGCAACTTCGGGAGATTTGATGTTGACACGCTGTATGGATTCTGTTTGAGCTTGCAGTTGCAAGGAACAGAACAGCAGGGCGAGCCATAGTATATTCTTCTTCATGATTATTATTATTTTATATTGGTAGAATGTTTGTGTTCAAGAAAGAACCAGCTTGCAGCAAGCCTATACACCGGCTTGCTGCAAGTCTGATTTAAAGGTTTTACAGCGGCGGCATCGCCTGCACGCCCAGCACACTGGCTATGGTGGCAATGATGGTGCCCACAATTTTCAAGATATCTTTCCAGGTTTCTTTGCTTATTTTCATAATTCCATGTTTTAAAGATGATTGTTTTAGAATTCTTTATTTACCTCGAAGCACGGACACTGCTTCACCCACTCCCACGGCTCTACCGTCCCATCTCCGTCCAAATCGGGGCTGAGGTCGCGGTGGCCGCATACACGGGCGTTCCGGAACTGTTGCAGCAGCTGGTACACCAGCAGGTGCAGGGCCGAACGCTGCTCCGGCGTACGGGTATCCTTCGGATTTCCCAGGGCATCCAGTCCGCCTTCGTAGCAGATGCCGATGGAGTGCTTGTTATAGCCTTTCACGTGCGCCCCCACAAGCTCCGGGGGACGGGTGAGGACGGTGGTGCCGTTGCGACGGATATAGTAGTGGTAGCCCGTCGTGCGGAAGCCGCGGCGGCGGTGCTCTGCCTCCAGAGCCTCGGGAGTGAGCATACGGCCCTCCCGCGTGGCGCTGCAGTGCACCACGATGTAGTTTATTTTTCGCATAAATAAGTTAAGTAATGAATAGTTAGCGGTTGGTGATTCCGACAGCGAAGGGAGCCGTCCCTTTCACTCCTGCCGGCCGGGGAAGCGGCGGCTCCTTGCTGTGGATTAGTCTAGTTTTGTCTTGTTTAGTTCAGTTCTGTCCGGTTTAATTTTGTGTACAACAGGGTGTGTGCACGTGGAGAACGGACCGTTCGGTCAGCACCATCGGTAGATAGCGGTGTCCGGGATTATCCCAGCGGGTTTTCACCTTGGTCGCCGTCATTGCCGCCGCCACCCTCGTTGCCGCCCGAACCGCCGTCCGATGCGGCCGCGTCTTTGCTGTAGGGCACGCATTTCACGCCGGTGATGAGGGCACGGGTAGCCACGGTGCGGTCCTGGTTCTTGGTGAAGGAAGGGGTGAAGCGCACCAGCAGCAGGGCCTGTGCGGCCTTCACTTCGTCGCTCGTGACGGCACCCTTGCCCTTGGAACGCATGATGATGCCGAAAGTGCCCAGGCCGTCTACCGTCACCGACTCCGAGGAGTGGAGGTGCTTCGTCATCACGGTCACCATGTTGTCTATCGTGTTCTTCACGTCGCCCGTGGAGAGCGAGGAGTATTCGGCAATCTCCTTGGCCAACTGTGTGGTGCCGATTGTGGCCATGTGTACCACGCGGGGATGAAAGAGCTTGATTCCGTCCTTGTTCTCTTTCGTGGATTGAATAGTTTTGTAAAGTACTGGCATAATTCCAAATGTTTTTGATGTGAATAATTTCGTGTTCTTTGTGTCTTAAGCTTAACCACATTGCAAAGATACGACTGTTTTTTTCTCCGACGGGGCTTTTTGAGGCAAAGCGTTCCACAAAACGAAAACTTTTTTTTCCGGACGCTTGTCTGCTTTCACACCTGCATTATTCATAGTGGGGAGTTATCGGGGGGTGAAGGCCGATAGTATAGCCAATCAGCTGGACTACCGGCTTCTAACTCCTAAGCCCGGAGGGCGATAACTCCTTCCAACTCCCGATAACTCCTCTGAATGAAAAAGCCGTGGATCAGCAAAGGCTCAGCAGGTAGCGGCCCGGCTGGCGTATCTTGCCATGGCTCTCGCGCAACGCGCAGAATCCTTTCCACATCGGATGGCCGATGACCCCGAAGTTGCTCCTGAGCACGATGGCGTACTGTTCCTGCGGGGGGATGCCGAACTGGCGAAGGTTGAACAGCAGTCCGTCCATATTGCGCTTCAGCCCGTCCGGGGGCGGTTGCAGGGCCTCTATTTTCCGTAGATACTCCTCCTCCTTCGGCAGATGTACCTCCTCCGCGGACATCCGGTCCGCGCCCTCAGTGCCCCCGTTTCCGGGGGAACTATCGAGGAGGGAGTTTGCTTTTCTTTGCTATGCTTTGTGTACTTTGGGACGGTTTTTCGCTGTTTTCGGCCTGAAATGTTACAGTTCCGCCCTTTTCCGTTGCATTTATGCCACCGGATGCTGCATTTCCGTTTATGCCGCCGGACGTTTCATGCCCGCCCGCGGCACCGGCCGCATCCTCTTTCTCTTCTTGTTGCAGGAGGTTGTAGCGGGCGTCTATCAGGGACGAGTTGCGGCGCTTGGTGATGAAGAGGAACTGCCGCTGGATGTCGGCCGAGGTCAGTATGTGGTGCTCGTTGAAGAGCGCGGCGTCGAAGAGCCCGTACTCCACGGCAAGGCGGATGATGCGCTCCACGTCGGCCGGCTCCTGCTGGTAGAGGCTGTCCGCCAGGTCGTCGTAGAAGAGGCTGTCTGCCGGCACGTAATAGCCCTCGCCGGCGTAGATGCTGCAAAGGGCCTGCAGCAGCACGGCCAGCGCGGCGTCGCCTTCGCGCTTCAGGATGCGGCGCACCAGGCGGTCGTGGATGAAGTCTGTGTTCATGGGGAAGTAGTCGAGTCCCCGTCTTTTGATTCTGGACATGGCGATGAGGGATTAAGGATTAGGGGTTAAGGACGTGGGATTCCTAAGCTCTTCGTGCAGGAACTCGTTCTCGCGCTGCCTCCTGCATTTCCGCGCGGCGCTTTCGCGCACTGCGTGCAGGGCATGCAGGATGAGGACCATGCGCACTTCGGGGTCTTCGATGCGCGTTATCACCGGATAGCGGGGCGGCGTGTCCGTCTCTTCGGGCAGGCATGCCTTGCCCTTGCGCCGCAGGCGGTTGGCCTCCTTGCGGCATTCCTTGCAGTAGCTGTCGGGAGTGCGGCGGTCGGTTCTGCTGTAGAAGGCGCTGAGGGGCAGCTCGCGAAGGCAGCACTGGCATCTGCGGGTAGTTGCCGACGGGGACTGACAGGCACAGGCGTCTGTCGCGTCAGACACTGGCGTCTGTCGGCTCACGCACTGGTGTCTGTTGCGTTGGACACTGGTGTCTGTCGCGACAAGCAGGGGTGCTTCTTCTTGTTTTCGGATGTTTTTCATAATTCTTCTCTTTTAAATTTGCGTTTATAAAACAAATGGCTACTTTTGTCCCGGCAAAGATAATGTTGTTTTCGTTCATAAAACAAAAAAGTCGGGGAATAAATTCTTAAATAAGACGTAAAACGGTATGAATGAGAGAATAACGAATTTTCAATAATTTACATGCCAGGTTTTGTGAATGAATCCATTTACTTACGAAACCTGAATTGCATATAAAAACTGAAGAATATGGCAAACAACCAAGACCCGATGTTCTGCACGGCAGACATCGTAAAACGCGCCAAGCTGGCGAAAGAATTCAAGACGGACAGCGAGCTTGCCGCCTTTCTGGGCATATCGCGCTCCACGCTGAGCAACTGGAACGCCCGCAACAGCATCGACTTCCCCCTGCTGCTGGGCCGTCTGGGCGACGTGGACTACAACTGGCTGCTGACGGGGAAGGGCTCGCCCGTGCATCGTTCAAAATTCTGTGACAGCGACCTGGCCCGGGGCGAAGTGGAGATACTTCACAACCCGAAAACGGCCGACCCCGTGGACGACCGCAGCGTGACGCTCTACGACATCTCCGCCGCCGCCAACCTGAAGACGCTGCTCGAGGACCGCCCGCAGTATGCGCTGGGCAAAATCGTGATACCCAACGTGCCCCGGTGCGACGGTGCCGTCTACGTATCGGGCGACTCGATGTACCCTATCCTCAAGTCGGGCGACATCGTGGGCTTCAAGTCCATACGCGACTTCTCCGACGTCATCTACGGCGAGATGTACCTCGTCTCCTTCCGGCGCGGAGACGACGAATACCTGGCGGTGAAGTACGTCAACCACTCCGAACGGCCGGACTGCATCCGGCTGGTGAGCTACAACAACCATCACGACCCCATGGACCTGCCACTGGCAACTGTCAATGCAATGGCCATCGTGAAGTTCTCCATCAGGAAGAATATGATGATGTAGAAGGAGGTATACTACATAAGGTAGCCGCCAAAGACTACCCCAATGCCATCAAATATCTGAAAGAATATCACCACCAGTTGGATTCGACAAGCAATCTGCTGCAACTGTCGAACATCGCCGAACTGAACACCCAGATAGGCGCCGAACGCCTGAAAATGGAAAACATACAGGCCACCTCGCGCTACCGCATCACTCTTTTCAGCATTGTCACCGGCTTGTTACTGTTATCTCTGCTTTTCCTGATGCTCTACCTCCACCGCAAACGTAAAGTCAACCTCGAACTATGCCACAAGAACGAGGAACTTTCCGAAGCACGCGACCAAGCCGAAGCAGCCAACAAGGCCGACAACTTCGGGCAAGGCACCGGCCCGGAACTCAACATCTGCCGCCTCATCGCCGAACGGCTGAAAGGGAAAGTGCTGCCGGACAAGGAGTACAAGGAGGGGGCAAGGTTCGTGTTTGTACTGCCGGTGGAGGAAAAAAACAAGAGTTGTCTCAAAACTTGAAAGAATAGGTCAGCGAAGGGACGATGCCATAAAGATACAGTTTATAGATACGCCCGTTTCCTACAGAAAAGTGCCCCTGCCTCCCTGCATAAATAGAGAACACATTTTTCCGGCTATAAGCATTGATGATGGAAAGGCTCAAGCTACGGTCTTGCCTGATACGCCACGTTGCCGAAAAGTCCAGCTGGTGGAAAGCCGGAGCACGATAACCGTTCCGGGCAGAATAAATATAGACCAATACATGTTCCGATTCATACTTTCCAACGGGAAGCGTAAGATTCATCCCCGATGCATAGGAGAAAGTGGAAGACAGAGACCAATGTCTGTTCATTTCCCAGTTTACGAACAATTTCAGGTTATGGGGACGGTCGTACACCGGTCGGTACTCCTCTCCTCCTATACGGTTACGCGCACGCGAGAGAGTATAACTAATCCATCCGGTTACGGCTCCTTCATTCTTTGACAAATAGAATTCCAATCCACACCCTCTGGCAGAACCGGTTTCGACTTCATCTTCTATCCGGTCGTTCTGAAAAATATCGGCATTTTTCCGATAATCCACCACATGGCTTGTCCGGCGCATATATGCCTCCAGTGACAATGTATATTCCTTATCAGGGAAATTATATTCATATCCCAATGCAAGTTGGCGCATGACGGAGGGCTTCAACAGTGCATTGGCAGGCATCCACATGTCCGAGGGGATACCTACTGAAGAGGTGGTAAGCATGTGTATGCTCTGTGCCGCCTGTGTATACGATGCGGAAAACCGGTGCGAGGCATTCGGAATAAAAGAGAGCTCGGCACGGGGTTCGGGCATCACAAATGTCTTGGCTGCATAATAGGTAGAGGCCGGTGCATGCAATACGGACAGCCTGACCCCGGCATTCAGAAGAAAACGGGGCAGGAATTTATAATTTGCCTCTGCATACAATGCCGCATCCCACAAACTCTTGCGCGGCATTTCCGAAGGAGTGATGTTAGAATCCTTACCGGACTTGCCCACCTCACCGGGCATCGTAGTGAAATAATGCAGGTTCACCCCTCCCTTCAAGGTCAGCAGATTGTTCTGATACCTCTCCCAATCCGACTTCAACTGATACGACTGCATGTTCGACTTCCACACATATCGCAATCCGTCCGACAACGATTTGTACTTATAATAATAGTTGCTGAAGACAGCACTTGTATTCACATTTGTCTTATCATTCAGTATATGGTTCCAACGCATCGTAGCCGTGGCATTTCCCCAATCCATCCCATAGCCTTTCACCAGCTTGTTGAACACGGTATGGTCGCCTCCGCTATACAAGGAAAAGAACATACGGTTACGACTGTTCAGCGTTCTGTTCACTTTGGCATTGACATCATAAAACCACATCTGCGGTTTGGATGTCAGATTACTTCCCAACAATCCGGCTACTACACCCGGATATCCAAACCGGCCGGAAACCAGATAAGACCCTTCTTTCTTCTTCAAAGGTCCCTCCAACAGCACTTTCGAGGCTATCAGCCCCAAGCTGGCACTCCGTTCACGCTCCTTGCTGTTGCCTTCGCGCATACGCACGTCTATGACGGATGAAGAACGACCGCCATACTTCAACGGGAAGAACGATTTGTACAAGTTCACCTCACGGATGGCATCGTTGTTGAACACCGAAAAGAAGGACAATACATGACTGGGGTTATAAACTACAGCCTCATCCAGCAAGACCAGATTTCCCCATTGGTTACTGCCCCGTACAGAAATATTGTTCGTCCCTTCATTGCCACTCTGCACTCCGGGCAGAAACTGCAATGACTTCATCAAATCCGGTTCTCCTCCCACAGATGGCAATGCTTGTATTTCCTTTGCTTCTAAAGCAAATTGTCCGCTATGCTTGCGGCTTCCCACTATCTCGATACCTTTCAGCCAATAATCATCGGGAGTCAATGCGATATTCACCACCATGTTTCCTGATAAAGTCAAGGTATCCCTCCAAGTAACATACCCCAACATGGAACATTGCAATATACATTCCCCTTTGGGAAGTGATATGGAATAAAGTCCGTAAGCATTGGTTGCCATACCCGTTCCCGACCTTCGTTCCAGCACATTGGCATCCGAAAGAATCTCACCCGTTTTGGCATCCGTCACACACCCTCGTACAACAGCCTTTTGAGCAACCACTGCCTGACAACTCAAAAACAAAATACAGAAATAAATCAACGCCCGTTTCATTAGCTTTATCTTCTTACGATTACAAAACAACACATCATCTTTCCCCCGTTGCAATGCCTTTTTCGGAAACCGCACTCACACGGAAGCAGCCATACGCCCCACCGCTTATATTGCTGCCCACCGATGACGGTGCAGGCGTATAAGCACCACCATCCGACCGAAACTGGCGTATCATCTGGTCGAAAACGTCATAACAACTCTTGGAAATGGTCTGCGCCCATACATATAAGGAATCTCCCATGGGATAATCCCAACCCGGAGGATAACCCAAAGGATTTTCTCCGTCGTCAATCAGAAAATCAACCACATTCTCTTCAAGATACTCATCGCTCAAGATAGAATATCCCCAGAATTGGCCACTACTTAATAGAAACTGAGGATGCTTAAGAGAATAATTTGTATAACTATTTGCATTCAATTGAAACAGATAGTAATTGTCTACTCCAAAGGGATTGATAAAGCTGATACAAGGTGCCCATGTATGCCCTTTCTCATTAAAGTCAAAACGCTTCAATTTCATATCAGTAATAGGCAATGCAGATTCCATTCTTTGAATATCAGACTTATAATGTTTTCCTCCATAAAAAATATCCAACTGATAAGAATGCCCTTCTATACCATAAATCTTGGTAGTGGCATACATACCCCGGCAAGAAATATTATCATGCCCGGGATTCACTGCCACACGTGCAGACTTCTTCTGATAATAATCGTAATAGTCATAAAAGACTCCACCATAGTCATCATACGGATGAAGCACCTGCATTGTGTCCTTAATGCCATCCGTACAATCAGTCACTATCATAGTAGCATCTTCTATTCCTTCGTATTGTCCGTCTTGACCCGATATTAAAGCAGGTTTTCTCAAAAGGAAAAAGTAAGGCGGATTCTCACTGGTTATCACCCCGTTAAAAACAATTCCATCAAGCATAGAATCAGGAATATCAACATCAAACTCCTCCTCACAACCTGACAAAAGAAAAAGCAGACACAACGTCCATATAATACTGAAATACCTCACCATAATAGCCAAGATTTATTTTACAGTTCCAATTCCTGCTTCAAGAGTCTAGTCAGCTCTTCATAAGAATTTGTGATATATATCAATCTGTCATTAATGATAATGGTAGGAGTGGCAAATAGTCCCCGTTCCATCAATTTGTTGATGGTATGATTTACCCTATCATAATTCACCGCAGACAGCAGTTCTTGCTTATATTCTTCGACATCCAGACCCAGTCTACTGGCAGTATCAAAAACAAACGCAGAATCGACCAAAGCCTCATGTTCAAAAATGGCATCATGAAACTCCCAGAATTTATTGTATTTGACGGCAGCTTCACATGACAAAGATGCAAGAGTAGGCTCATCGGCGAAATTAATAAAGCCAAATCTCACTTTATCCTTGTATTCACTATAAATCTGTTTCAACGTCTTTTCAAAGTCAACACAACGTTTGCAGTCAAAGTCGGAAGCAACAATGAAAGTTGTAGCAGCATTAAGATTCCCTCTATAACGTACATTCAAGTCACTAATAACACATTGAGGCTGTTTGGGAGGATAAAGATATCTTTTTATATCTGCCTTATTATACAGTGAATCTGCCAAATGCTGAATTACAGCAGCCCTTATATCATTTCTCAAAGAAATATTCCCTTCAATACTTCCTGAAGACACTTTGCTAAGCCTTTCCCTTGAATGAAGGACACGTTCATCTACTGAGCCGAACATCATAAGCAGGCTGTCTTCTTTACCATTTATCATCTCTTTTACATAATCATCAAGAAAAACATTGAAAGTTTTCCCCACGGCAGCAGCTTCCTGCTCAATCAGTTTATGTTTAATCAAATCGTCCAGGGCTTTCAACTTTATTTCGTAAGCTGTATTCAATAAATCAAAAGTTTCCTGAGTAGTTAGTCGGGACAACTCTGAAGCACTGATTTCATAGCCATTCACTTCTGCTACAATGCTCTTGTCCCGATTGGAACAAGAGTACAGAAAAAAGAAATATAAAAAAACAAGATACTTCATATCGCTACGGATAAGGGAATCCTCCAAAATTAGGATGATACAGATTTCTTAGCACAAAATACTCCTTATCCGTATTCAAGACAACATGATATCTTGTATTATCTGTTCCTTCTATTCCATACATACCCGATGATACATTTGAAGTATCTTCTTTATATCCTTTATATCGCTTCAACCAATTTTTGTTACTGGAATCCTCATCATCAACATAAATTATTCCCCTATCAGTAAATGATGGACCATCCAATAAAATCCCATATGCGATAGATTGTTTTGGACCAAGTCCAAAAGGTGGTGCCCATTGAGGACGAGGATAAGGAGGATAGGCCCAAGCTAAAGCAGCATTAGTATTCACTATTGTATAACCAGCAAGATCTTTAACTGACGAAAATCTTGTATCAGTACTACTTATGCTATTCTTATTATGCTTATCATCACAATCATGATAACGAACAAGAACATCCATTGTACCACCAAACTGAGAATAATTTATATGATTAACAAGAAATACCCCACCTGGATAATACCTATTTGCTTCAGTCAAACAAAATTTAAAATTTACATTACCATTACCATCCACATATGTATCTCCCACTGGACCTGAAACTTTAGAATTCTGCCTAGTATCTTCTGCATCTAGATGAAGAGTTAACTCTTTGTATGTACCACATGAGCCAACCTTGAAAACTCCTACTACATCAATTGTTGCAGCATAAGCTGTACGCATTACTCTTTCTTTAGCAACAGACAGTCTGTTCATCAATTCCTGTTCATACTCATCCATTACAGCTTGAATGGTTTGTTCGTCAGCTATTGTTTCAATTTTCACAGTATCTGTTTCAGTATCAACAGCTCTAGTAGTCAATTCATAATCTGCGGCAGCTTTAGCAAGCTCCGCATCATTCTCCAATAAATCGTAGCTGTTGCTGCATGAGTAACAAACCAGCACGCCTAAAAAGACGAACAGTAAATGCTTCTTCATTTCTTCTTGAATTATAGTGTTAGTAAATAAAATCCCCGTATAATATGGTATCTCCGATAGTAATTTCTAAGCGATACTCTTCTCCTTCATTTAATAAGCCTGCTAAATTTAGTATTATCTCAGAAGTAGAGTATGAATCAGAAAAGATGGTTTCATTAGTAAAAAGGTTGGTAACTGAAACCTTGACATCAGCAAAGCCATTCTGAGAAGTTATCATAATTGATTCTGAATTAGAATCGAATAATGCAGAAGCCTCTAAGATAGCAGAACGTGTTCCTTTACTATTTGTAGTAGAAGAAGCTACAATTTTTTCAAGATCTATCTTTTTCAGTCGTTTCTGAGACATTGCATTTATATTCATACAAGTAAATGCAAATAGACACAATAGTAGTTTTCTTGTTCTCATTATTAATTAAGTTATTAAAAGTTTGATACTGCAAATAACTTAATCTTTTATAAGAAAGCCTACAAAAAAGAGGTAACAGTGGTAACAGAGCAATGTAACAGAAGTAACAAATCCATCATAATACGCTATTTATCAATAGTCAAACATACGATTGAACAGTTCTTCATCAATTTTATTCTTGATACGGCTCTTTCTCGTTTTTATAGCGTCCGAAGAGACATCCAGTATACATAAAACAATAAATTTGGAACAACGGAGCAAAGACAATATACAATAAAGCAAATCATCATTAGTCAAACCGGGATAGTGTTCCTTCAAATCTTTCATGACATCGGCAAAAGTCTTTCTTATATCACTCACCATCACTTGCCTATAAGTATCTGCAATCGAAACCTGCATTTTAGCAGTTGCTTTCTTCAATTCATCAAGTTTTCTACTTCCCTCGGTGGTTCTAAATATAGAAACACAGATACTGAATCGTTCTTCCTCCAATTTGTGTAATTCTGCTACTTTCGTATTAGAAGCTGATTCAGGAATTTCATTCAAAAGCATCACCTCCGCACGGTTTTCCATCAAGCGCTGCTGCAAAGCCATATACTCCTTTTTCCTACGGGCATCACGCCACAGATAAACAATGACCAATACAAACATGAATAACAAAAAAAGAACCGCCAAGCCTGCAATTATCCGTTGATTTCTGACAGACAATTCACGTTTATGAAGTTCTATTAAATGATTATCCATCAGTTCATCAAGCTCTGCACGATAATTCATCATTTGAATGGAGTCATAGAAAAGAATGAAAGAGTCAACATATACAGTAGCATTTTCCCAATCCTTCATTTTTTTATATCCTTCAAACAAATGATTATAAGACGATGTCTTTACATATATATTAGAAGACCTTGCTCCAATTTTCCAATAATAAACAGCAGAATCATTCCGATTTAAGGAATTTAGAATATCCCCCTTTATAGAACAAGCCGATGTATAATCTTCCTCAACGGTCAAATAGGGTAAAGCTTTTGAAAGAGCCGATTCCGCCTCCATATACCGCCCCAACTCATTATAAAGCCCCGCTATGTTTTTATAAATAAGGGATAAACACTCATTGTCTTGCAGCGAGGATGCAATTTTTAAAGCTTGTTGATAGCAACAAAGCGCACTATCCAATTGATATTCCAACAAAAAGGTATTTCCAATATCTCTTAATGCATAAAAAGAACGTGCAGAATCCTTCACTGCACATAAATTATATCCCTTCCGATACATTTCCCTTGCCGTAGAATGTAAATCTTACTCATTATAACAGTTCCCCAAATGGCTGTACAGCATCGCCACGAATATAGAGTCTTTCTTTGGCATCAGTTCCAGCGACTTCAGATAGAGGCTTATTGCCTTCGGAAACTCTTTATTTTCCATATAGACACATCCCCAATAGAAGTAGGCTTGCGCCAGCCGTTCCTGCTCCCCATCTCTTTGGTAATAGTCTACCGCTATCTGTATCAGCGAATCGTTCTCCAGCAGCACACAACTCTTGTATCGGGCTTGTGTCAGCAGCAACGCATACAAGGCGCGTTCTTCTCCCCGCAACTCGCGGGAATCCGGTATCTGTTCCAGCACCAGCAAAGCATTGTCGGGATTGCTCCACATCATGGAGTCTGCCGCCGCGAGCATGGGGCGTGCAGAGGTGACTTCTTCCTTGCACAAGTGGCACAGCACAGAAGCTACCAAAAAGAAGGAAAAGGCAAGCAAAAGGTATCTCATAGTTCGGACTTACATTCTTTGTTGCGCACAAAGGTACATCATTCAAGGAAAACAACCGAACACATTTGTTTACATTTTATCGGGAAAAAGACGGTTCTTACATTTAAGGGGAGTCAGAGGAGCAGAGGAATAGAGGAGTAGAGGGAGCAATCGTTTGCCGGTAAACTATGAAATCGTTTGCCAGTAAACTACGAAATCATTTGCCGGTAACAAATAAAACTGTATATTTGCAGCAACCAACTCTCTACAAGATGATTAGACAAGAAGAAATCTCCGCCGTACTCGACGCACAAGCAGAAATATTCTGCAAGAAAGAGAATGGCTTGACACGCGAGGCGCTGGCAGCAATACCGGTAGTCCCCTCATTTGCCACCATCATCACCGGCATCCGCCGCTGCGGTAAAAGCACCCTTCTGCGGCAACTGATGTCGCAGAAATACAACCGGGCACTCTACCTGAACTTCGAAGATATACGTCTGGCGGGCTTCACAACAGACGACTTTACCCGCCTGCTACGCGAAATAGAACGCCGCGGAATATCCGTACTATTCTTCGATGAAATACAGATTATCCCACGATGGGAAATCTTTATTCACCAACTGCTCAACGAAGAGTACACCTTGTTCATCAGCGGCTCCAATGCCTCCCTGCTAAGTAGAGAGCTGGGCACACACCTCACAGGAAGACACATCCCGATGGAACTCTTCCCCTTCTCCTACTCCGAATATCTATCCTTCGGACAACTGGCAGCGGGCGAAGAATCACTCACCGGCTACCTGCACGACGGCGGCATACCCGAATATGTGAAAAGCCACACCGGCATTATCCTCAATACCCTGATAGACGATATTCTGATACGCGACATCGCCATACGAAACTCCATCAAGGACGTGAACTCCCTGCGCTCCTTGGCTGTATACCTCCTTTCGAATGTGGGCAATCTGGTATCGGCAGGGAAACTGGCAGGTATGTTCGACATAAAGGCGGCATCTACTTTTCTGGACTATTTCTCTTTCTACCAGTCTTCCTATCTGCTGGAATTCGTACCTATATTCAACTACTCGCTGAAGGTGCAGGCACGTAACCCCAAAAAAGTATATGCCATAGACTTGGGACTGGTAAACGAGGCTTCTGCCAACTTCTCCGACGATACCGGGCACAAGCTGGAAAACCTTGTCTTCCTGCATTTACGCCGACAACCGGGCAGCATCTGTTACTACAAAGGGCAGGGAGAATGCGACTTCATCGTCAGCCGGAAAGGAAAGGTGCAGAGCGCCGTACAGGTCTGCCGGCAAATAAACGACCGGAATTTCGCCCGCGAATATAACGGACTGCTGGAGGCAATGAATGCACTGAACCTGACAGAGGGCACCATCGTCACTTTCAACCAGACAGACAGCTTCGAAGAAAACGGGAAAACAATACAAATGGTGCCTGCCCACCGGTTCCTGCTCCCGTGACAGGCAGAAACAACGAAAGCCGCCTCTTCCGCATCCCCGGAATGCCGGTATATGCAGAAGGGCGGCCCTCTATAATAAATAGCCGTAAAGCTATGCTGATTACAAATCGAAGGCTGATTACAAACCGAATGCGGCTTTCACCTTGTCCACGTAGTCCAGCTTCTCCCAGGTGAAGAGCTCTACCTCTACATCCTTGTTGCCTTCGTAGCGGCTCTTGAAGTGCTTGACGACAGTCTGCGGCTCGCGGCCCATGTGCCCGTAGGCGGCAGTCTCCTGATAGATGGGGTTGCGGAGCTTCAGGCGGTCTTCGATGGCTTTGGGACGGAGATCGAACAGCTCGTCAATCTTGCGGGCTATCTCACCGTCGCTCATGCTGACATGGCTGCGACCGTAAGTATCCACGAAGATATTGATGGGACGCGCCACGCCGATGGCGTAGCTTACCTGCACCAGCATCTCGTCCGCCACACCGGCAGCTACCAGATTCTTGGCAATGTGGCGGGCAGCATATGCTGCGCTACGGTCTACCTTCGAAGGGTCTTTGCCGGAGAAAGCGCCGCCGCCGTGGGCACCCTTGCCGCCGTAGGTATCTACAATAATCTTGCGCCCCGTCAGCCCGGTGTCACCGTGAGGACCACCGATTACGAACTTGCCCGTGGGATTGACGTGGTATGTGATATGGTCGTTGAACAATGCCAGCACCTTTTCATGATGGATGGAGGCAATGACACGCGGCATCAGAATCTCGATTACATCCCGGCGGATTTGAGCGAGCATTTCTTCATCAGCCTTGAGTTGTGCGGCCTCGCTGTCGTCGGCAGGCTGTACGAAGTCGTCGTGCTGGGTGGAGACTACGATAGTGTCGATGCGTACGGGCCTGCCGTTGTCATCATATTCGATGGTCACCTGGCTCTTGGCGTCGGGACGGAGGTAGGTCATCACCTTGCCTTCGCGACGGACGTCGGCCAGCACCTGCAGGATGCGGTGTGCAAGGTCCAGCGAAAGCGGCATGTAGTTCTCCGTTTCGTTGGTGGCATAGCCGAACATCATTCCCTGGTCTCCGGCACCCTGCTCCATCGAGTCCTGACGCTCCACGCCGCGGTTGATGTCGGGGCTTTGCTCGTGGATGGCGCTCAGCACGCCGCACGAGTTGCTCTCGAACATGTACTCGCCTTTGGTATAGCCGATTTTCTTGATTACTTCGCGTGCGATGAGGGGCATGTCAACGTACGCTTTGGTTTTCACTTCTCCAGCCAGCACTACCTGCCCGGTAGTAACCAGAGTTTCGCAAGCTACTTTTGAACTGGGGTCGTAGGCCAACAGTTTGTCAAGCACAGCGTCCGATATTTGGTCGGCCACTTTGTCGGGGTGTCCTTCAGACACCGATTCGGATGTGAATAAATATCCCATTTCTGTTGAGAATTGATAGTTGATAATCGATAGTCCGATGAATGGAGAAAGGTATATATGAGTAGGTGCGTCCGGCACGCGCGGGCCGTCAGGAAAGGATGTGTTTTAGCATTTTTTTCCGTGGTTGCAAGCTACTCAAATCTCTCCACATATCGTTTTCGGGCGCAAAGATAAAAAAGAAATCTTGTATCCGCGCTACGGACGGCGGAGATTAACACTGATTCACATGACTCTTTCGGATTCCAACTCCTAAGTCCGAAGAGCGATAACTTTCTTGACTGTTTGCCTATAACGCCTCTATTTCTTCTGCCGATAGCCCGCTGCACCGTGCTATGATTTCCACGGGGATGCCTTCGGCTTTCATCCTCAGTGCCATTTCCTTTTTTCCTTCTTCTATTCCTTCGGCTTTTCCTTTGGCTAATCCTTCTTCTATTCCTTCGGCTTTTCCTTTGGCTAATCCTTCTTCTAATCCCTCTGCTCTTCCCTCTGCTCTTCCCTCTGCCCTTTCGGTATGGATGTTGTCCCTTAGGATGACCACATTGTCCAGGTGGCGGTAGTAAGCTTTCAGCTCGTCGGGCGACAGCTTGTCCAGCTGCAGCTTCTCCCTTGCCTCGGACAGTCCCGGCGCGGTGGCGTCTTCCGGAATCTCTCCGGTGTTGAGGAAGTATATCCATTGCTCCAGGGGCACCTTCGACCATCGGTCGAAGTCGTTCACCTTGAGTATGTAGTATTCCGGATATAGCTGGCTCACCTCGTCCGCCTTGAACGTCTGCTTCTGGAAGGGCGAGAGTTGCAGCAGCTCGTTGTTGTGTATGCCCCTGAACTCGGTCTTTCCGTGGTACACGAAGTCCGTTCCGCTTCCGAGGGCGAAATATACGATGTTGATGCTGTATATCTTCCTGATTTTCTCGTATCCCTCCCCTCTGTTGATGTATTCTGTCACCAGCTTGGACGTTCCGAACAGCATGCGCTGGAAGTAGGCGTACTCGTTGTTGTTCTGTATCTCGAAGAGCAGCAGTTCTCCCGTCTCGTCCTCCGCCAGCAGGTCCACGCGGTTGTACTTGTCGTATTCGCTTTCCTGGTTGCTTTCGCTCTCCAGCAGTCTCTTGATGATGATTTTCTTCTTCATCAGTGTGGTCATGAGCCCTTCGAGCACCGCGAAGTTCGCTTTGTCTCTCAGCAGGCGTTTCATGGCCCAGTCAAAACGGATGTAGTTGGACATGGTTTCTCCTCCTCTTTTTTGGGTTATTACTGTTAGTCGTTCGCAAAGTAACGGATTAAAATCTTAATAACCAAGGGATGAGGAGGAGTCTTTTGTTTTGGGGAAGTTAGAAGGAGTTATCTCCCTCAAATAAACTCCAAACACCGTTCGATCTCCTCCAGTTCCGTCACTACCGCATCCACCGGATTGCTGTCGGCGTCGCGCGGCTCTTCCCATTGGCTCCCTTTCAGCCAGATGGTGCGGCAGCCCAGGGCACGGGCAGGCTTCATGTCCTTGTCGAAAGAGTCGCCTATCACCGCGGTTTCCGACACGGGCAGGTTGCAGGCACAGACGCCCAAAGCGAAAATGGCCGGATTGGGCTTGCGCACACCCACCACGGCCGACTCGATGACGCGGTCGAACAACGGCAGCAAGGCGGCGTCCTGCAACACGGTGTGCAAGTTTCCGTAAAAGTTGGAGACGAGCACCATACTATACTTCGGCCTCAGCCTGCCCAGCACCCCGGCACTCCGCGCCAGCACCTCGCGAGTACATCCGTCGGCATACGCGGCCATGGCCTCTGCCAACTCCTCGCGGGGGGCAAAGGAAGCTGAAAGCATGCCCTGCTCCTGCAAGTACCCGAGCTGGATGCGGAGCTTTGCACGGAGCACGTCGGCAAAGTGGAAATGAGGTTGTATCAGCGGATGCATGGCCAGCGTCCGTTCGCCGTGGATATATGCCTTGCGAAAGGCATCCTTCGCCACCGGCACGTCGAAGTGCCGGTATACCTCCCAAAGCACCTCTCCCCAATGATTGCCGCCCGTATCAAGCGTACCGCCAAAATCAAAGATAAGCCCCTTCACGTTCAATTTGTCTTCCATAATGTTTCATGTATTTTGTTTACTGTTCCCTATCTTTATCAGTACAATCCCTATAGCTATCCACACCAATTCCCTCACCCGGGTGATGAGTCCGGTATAGACACCCAATGCTCCCGACAGATGAAGCCCGCCCACTGCAAGCGCCAAGCCTCCCTCACGCGCGCCCAGCTGCATTGGAGAAAAGAATATCAGATTGCTGAACAACGACGAAAAAGCCAGAATCAGCACTGCATCACCCACACTTACCTCTGCCGAAAAGGCGCGCAGGACGAAGTAAATCTCAAGACTCGACAAGAGGCGCGCCATGAATTCCAATACCAGCGAACTGTAAAACGTCTTCTTGTGCTGTCCGTGAAGCAAAGCTATCTGCTCGTCTATCCGCACCAAAGTCTCGCGCTTGGACTCCAGGAAACCGGATGCCCGCTTCCTGAGAAAAGGAACTTTCTTCAACAAGCCCAGCGCCTTCAGCATCATTCCTGCCCGATAACCCTTCAAAAAGAAGAAGACGGCCAGCAGACAACATGCACCCACCACGGCCAGCAGCAATGCCATGGAGAGACTTACCGGATACATGAAAATATAAAGGAATATAGACAGGAACCAAAACCAGATATGAGAGAATATGTGCATCATGACATACAGAATGACCGAAGAAGATGCCTTACTCACTCCCGTATAGGGGGCAAGTTCCATAATCCGATAAGGCTCGCCGCCCATCAACCCGCAAGGCGTAGTATAATTCAGCGCAAACCCGCTGACCGAAAGCTTATATACCTTCCAGAAGGGAATGGGGTATTTCTTCCCGTCGTTGATGATCAGATACCAGGAACAAGCATTCAGCAGATAGACGAAAAGCCAGAGCAGCAATACGGCGGGAAACCATATACCCGCACGCAGCAGGCTTCGTCCTATCTCGGAATAATCCATGCGCATCGTACAGACCATCAGCACTACGGCAAGAATCCCGAAAAGCATGAACCAGTTGCGGTACTTATTCTTCATAACGGTCTATGTTTCGGTTCAGACAATTGCAATGTTTCTCATGCCGGAAACGCATGTAGAAGAACAAGACGTTCAGCACCGTCGCCTCAAATACGAAGTAAGCCCAAGGTATTCCGGCCAGCACCGAAACAGACAAAACAATGGCACGCACATTGAAGGTCAGCGCATTGGCATACTTCATCAGCGGACGGCTCCCCCGACGGAAATCGTCACGGAGACTTTGAGGCACCGTCTCGGGAAACCTCCTGCCAACCTCGGAGATGAAGCGCTGGAAAGCAGGCGTCATCTGTTCCTGCGAACGGGTATAACGGATGTAGAAGAACAAAAACAACTTCTGCAGGCAATCTCTCTTCCAGCCGAGAATACGATAGGACTCGCGCAACCGCCGCGAAGTGTCCAGTTCGCTGTTCTCCTTCCCCTTCAGGAAGAAAAGGTGGATGTTCCGGTAGTAATCGGCCAGCTGGCACTGCTTGGCATGGCACACCAGCCCCGAAAAGGCTCCCAGTACCCATATCCCGATTCCCCACTCCGGTTGCAGCCGCAGGCAGACAGCCACATAGATGGCCAAGAACCAAAGGTCGCCGGCAAAGCCGTCGAGTATGCGCCCGAGCAGGGTCTTCTGTCCGGTAAGGCGAGCCAGCTGCCCGTCGGCGCTATCATACATATTCGCCCATACCAGCAAAAGTATGCCCAACACATTCAGACAGATATCCTTGTAATAGAACAACACACCGGAAGCCACGCCCAGAATAATGGAGAAGACCGTCACCATGTTGGGATGTACGCCCAGCCGCCTGAACAATAACGCCCAGCGATAACCTGCGGGACGATAGAAAAGGATGTCAATCCACTCCTCCGTATCGGCCGACTTCAATGTAGATACAAATTCATTTCCCATTCGTTTGCTATTTTTTGATATGATTCGCTATCCGTTCCATGATATACCCTGCTATCTTTTCGGCAGCCTCCACGCGGCAAGGAGAAAAACTGGGCCAGTCGTTAAAGTCGAATATCTTCATCTCACCGTTCTCCATCACTACGCAATCGCCTCCGTAGACGGGGACATCCATGACCCAAGCCGCCTTGTCGGCATATTGTTTCAGCAGCCCCACCGAGAACGGAAGTCCCCTGGCCTCGCCGTTCACGGCTTCGAGCCCGAACTTGGTATGCGACACCATCGAAGGGTAAAACCAATGGAAGAAATCCGTGCCACGCACTCCGTAGAACTTTACCAGATCACCGCGAAGATGCTCGTTCACCACCACTACGCCGATTCCACGCTGCCTGAAACGGGACATTGCCTGCTCTGCCTCCCGGCGGTTCTCCACATAGCAGACATCGTCTTTTATCATCGCACAAGCATCACCCCGCTTCACCCAGCACGGATATGTCAGGTCGTCCGGAAGAGTATCGTCCGGCCTTATAATCCGGCTCTCAGGATGCGGAATGCCATTGCCCGTCAATATCTCCGTCATCGGGACACGGACACAGTTGGCCACCCCAAAACCGGAATTGACCACCAGCCTACCGTCCTTCTCCAGTTGCTGCAACTGGGAGATGGCGGCTTCTCCACGGGCCATGCTATAGAAATAATCGGCCTCCACGCATTGCTCCACAAAATCGGCCTCGGTATAAATCACCACGATTGCTCCTTTCGACCTCAACCTTTCGGCCACTTCCCTGAGGATGGCGGCATCATTGTCTACCAAGTTGGGCGAATATGCGTTTCCACGGCTTATTCCCACAATCTTGACCGGACGGCGTACGGGTTCTCCCTTCAAGAATATCTCCGCCTTGCGGATATCGTCTTTATGGTCTACATCTACTATCTTCGCAAAGGGGCAGGCCTTCAGCCTGATTCCTTCCGCTATCAATGCCCGCTGGAAATTCCGCATACGCGACATTCCACCACGAATGCACTTCTCGAGCACGTCCAAGGCATTCGGCTTCAAACAATAGATACCACCGGAAACGTATTTGTCCTCCGGTTCCCGCGTATCGTGAAATCCCTTGATTCGGCAGCCTCCGTCCGTAGCCACATATAGCGGCTTCTCATCGTCCACAAACGGAGTGACGGCCATGCACCCATCCGCATCAGCCGTTGCAAATGTACGAATATATTCCTTAAAATCATCTTCTTTGAAAATCGTATCGACAGTAGTGAGACAGAACGGACCTTCCCGCAGATAAGGAGCAATGGCATGAAGACTGTGCATGGAGCTGGGAGTGTCGCGGACCACCAGCCTCAGCGGTACGGGCAAGGACAACTGTTCCAGGTGTTCCTTCACGGATGTGCTCCTCTCATTGACGATGACAACAATCTCCGTGGCACCATTGTCTACAAAGATGCGCAACAAGCGGTCAATCATCGGTTCCCCCTGAATCTGCACCAAAGGTTTGCAACACTCCACCCCTTCTTGTAAAAGACGGCTTCCCTCGCCTGCAGCTATAACGGCAAATTTCATAATATCACTAAGGCTTTCAGTCCCTCCAAACCTGCTGAATAAAAAACGGAAGCGTGGAACTGCGTGCCACTTATCCGTAGTTGAAGGTCCTAGGAAAACCCGAAAACAGAAATAGATGGACAGCAGACCCACGCTGAAACCAGCGTAGGAAACATACCATGCCATTCTCTGTTTTCTTGAAAATTTCCTAGGTTTTCAACTATCAGAATGAGCATTACGCTTCTTACAATATTATCTCACACAGAAATCGAGCGAAGACACTTCTTCAATCTCATATGCAAATATAGGGAATATGTCTGTTCCCCACAAACATGTGTATTCTTATTTTTACAACCCTCTGCCGGCTGCTATCTCCAATACGCTCCGGGGCGCTATCTCCGCCAGCGGACGCATCACAAAATCGCGTTCGCGCATCAGCGGATGGGGAAGTTTCAATCCGGGCGTATCCAGCACAATGTGAGTGCCGTCGTCGGCAAAACATAGCAGCAGGTCGATGTCTATCACGCGGTCGCTATACACTGCATTGACAGACTTGTGCGTACGCCCCATCTCACGCTCGATTTCCTGCGTTGTTCTCAGCACCTCCAAGGGTGCCAAGGCAGTTTCCACGCAAAGTGCGGCATTCAGAAAAGTATTATCGGAAGAAAAGCCCCAAGGGGCAGTAGCATAAAAAGCAGATAGGGAAATCACTTCCCCTATCTGCTTTCCTATCTTCAAGACGGCCATGCGGAGGTTCTGCTCTTTATCGCCGAGATTAGTGCCAAGACTGAAGTAAACGGTCATATATCGTGTATATTCAAGGGAGGGAGAATTTATCGGTCTGTAATCAGCATCGCATCTCCATACGTACCAAAGCGGTACTCCTCCTTCAAAGCCACGTTGTATGCTTCCATCACCTGCTCGTAACCGCCGAAAGCGGCCACAATCATCAGTAGCGTGCTGAGCGGCATGTGGAAGTTGGTTATCATGGCATTGGCCACGGTGAAGTCGTATGGCGGGAAGATGAACTTGTTGGTCCATCCCTCGTATTCCTTCAAGTGTCCGTCCGTGCTGACGGTGCTCTCGATGGCACGCATCACGGTAGTGCCTACGGCACAGACTTGCCTGTTCAGGTCTTTGGCATGGTTCACAATCCGCACGGCTTCCTCGTCCACAATCATCTGCTCGGAGTCGGTCTTGTGCTTGGTGAGGTCTTCCACATCAATGTCGCGGAAATTGCCCAGACCGGCGTGCAGGGTGACATAGGCAAAGTCGATTCCCTTGATTTCCATACGCTTCATCAGCTCGCGGCTGAAGTGAAGGCTGGCGGTAGGCGCCGTCACGGCTCCCTCGTTGCGCGCAAAGATGGACTGGAAACGTTCGGCGTCGTCCGGTTCTACGGGACGGTTGATGATGCTGTGGGGCAGCGGCGTTTCGCCCAGCGCATAAAGAGCCTTCTTGAACTCATCGTGCGGACCGTCGTAAAGGAAGCGAAGCGTACGCCCGCGCGAAGTGGTGTTGTCGATAACCTCCGCCACCATGGAGTCGTCATCGCCGAAGTAGAGCTTATTGCCGATACGTATCTTACGGGCAGGGTCCACCAGTACATCCCACAACCGGAGCTCTTCGTTCAACTCGCGCAGCAGGAACACTTCAATGCGCGCACCGGTCTTCTCCTTATTTCCGTAGAGGCGGGCGGGGAAAACCTTGGTATCGTTGAAGATGAACACATCCTTGTCATCAAAATAGTCCAGAACATCCTTGAACATCTTGTGCTCAATCTCACCCGTCTTGCGGTGCAACACCAGCAGACGCGACTCGTCCCTGTACTTCGTGGGGTGCAAAGCTATCTTCTCTTCGGGAAGCTTGAATTTGAATTGCGACAGTTTCATAAGTATATAATGTGCTAATGTGCCGACGTGCCAATGTGCCGATGAAGCGCAAAGCAGGCAGCACGTGTTAATAATCAGTTTTCTTCTGTTTCTATCTCCTGCGCGTCTATCCACTCCTTGAAGTCGAGGGGATTAAGACAGTCTTCCAGCCGGACGTCGCCCACGCGGGTACGCTCAAGGGCCGTGAGGTGGGCGCCGCTCTGCAAGGCTTCGCCGATGTCGCGTGCCAAGGCGCGGATATACGTTCCTTTGCTGCACACCACGCGTACTTTTATCCACGGCTCGGCAATGCCCAGCCCGTCGTCCAGCAGCTCTATCTCGTCGATGACCAACAGCTTGGGTTTCAGTTCCACCTCCTCTCCCTTGCGGGCAAGGTCGTAGGCACGTTTCCCGTTCACCATGCAGGCCGAGAAGGCGGGAGGCACCTGCTGTATCTCGCCGACGAACTTCTTCAGCGTCTCCTCCACCAGCCCGCGGGTGATGTGCTCCGTGGGATAGGTGGCATCTATCTCATGCTCCAGGTCGTAAGAGGGAGTGGTGGCACCCAAGCGGATGGCGGCAACGTACTCCTTCGTGTGATACTGGAACTCCTCAATCCGTTTCGTGGCCTTGCCCGTACAGACAATCATCACCCCCGTGGCAAGCGGGTCGAGGGTACCGGCGTGGCCTACTTTCAACTTTTTCACCTTTATCCGCCGGCAGATGTGGTAACGCGCATGCCCCACAACCTTGAACGATGTCCATCCCAGCGGCTTATTGAAATAGAGGACTTCTCCTTCTTTAAAATTCATCCGTATCAGTTTATCCGTTAATCAAGCTCAATACCAGCGTCGCAGCGCCGGCTATGGCGCAATAGACGGCAAAATAAATCAGCTTGCCCTTCTTCACGATATTTATCATCCACTTGCAGGCCAGACAGCCCGAAACAAAAGCAGCCAGGAAGCCTACCATCAGCGAAAGCGCAGGGATATCTCCCGCAACCGCCTCACCTTTCAGCATCTTCATCCCGTCCAGCAACGCTTCACCCAAGATGGGGGGTATCACCATCAGGAAAGAGAACTGTGCCAGCTTCGCTTTGCTGTCGCCCAGCAGCAGACCGGTTGCAATGGTGCTGCCCGAACGGGAAAGCCCCGGAAGCACTGCGCATGCTTGTGCCAGGCCGATGACGAAGGCATCCTTCATGCTGATGTCCTCCTTCTGTTTCGGCTTATAATAATAGGAGAAAGACAGCAGCAGAGCCGTCAGCAACAGGCAGCAGCCCACGACGAGCAGTCCCGAACCGAAGACAGCCTCTACCTCGTCCTTGAAGAATACCCCCACAATGCCGATAGGTATCATGGACACCAGTATATTGACGACGTAGCGCGTCTCCCCGTTCATCCGCCACTTGAACAGCCCCTTGAAAATCCAGTCAATCTCTTTCCAGAGCACCACCAGCGTGCTGAACACCGTGGCCACATGCACCACTATCGTAAAAGCAAGATTCTCCTCTCCCTCAACGCCGAACAATGCCGAACCGATGGCAAGATGTCCGCTGCTGCTCACCGGCAGATATTCGGTCAGTCCTTGAATAAGCCCAAGGATAAGCGCTTCAAACCATTCCACTATAGTTATTTATATAAATTATGAGTTATGCGAATCAGTAGTTGAAAATAATTTCTTTTTTACCGTTTATGAATCGAATGTGATATACCGATTATCTTCATTCCCCTCCTCCGGTTGGAGGAGGGGTGCCCGCAGAGCGGGGTGGTAGGTAAGAAATCTATTGCTCCTCCGCCCCGCCGCCTTTCGGCTTGTGCAACACGGCATATATCATGAACACAAAGCCCAGCAGGCAGACCGCAGGGGCCACCTTGATGCGTCTCACACTGAATATGTCCGGCTCGAAGTTCGTCGGAGTAGACGCGGGGCCGGTCATCAGAAGAAAACCAATGACAACCACTGCCATTCCGACGGCAAGCAGGATAAAATTGGTCTTGTCAAAAGCGAATTTCTCTTTACTCATCTGGTTATTTACTATTTAACTATTTACTATTTAGCCGTACTGCAAAGCAGCACTTTCTCTCTATACACTTCACCAGAGAAGCTTGTGAAAGCTCTCTTAAGGTTTTCTTTTCAGGCGCGGATTACACTGTTTCAAGCCGCTGTCATTGCATAACTTCCGTGAGATCCGCGTAATCCGTGCCTGAAACCATATCGCTTATACACTTCAGTGCGTTAAATATAATACAGCGCACTTGCCTTCATCCTCAGATACTTGTTGATGGAAAGCAAGGCGCACAGCCACGTGATAAGCACTCCGAACACCAGCACGGCACCCGACACCAGCACCATTACTTCGGGTGTAATCACCCTGATCAGTTCCGGTTCGTAGGACACCAGCCAACAGGCAGCTCCCCACAGGATGCCGTCGGCTATGAAAGCGGCCAGCACACCTATCCAGAAATTGCGCCGCAGAAACGGGCGGCGGATGAATCCCCAGCTTGCCCCCA
Organism: Bacteroides muris (ex Fokt et al. 2023); assembly: GCF_024704895.1. NCBI lineage: Bacteria > Pseudomonadati > Bacteroidota > Bacteroidia > Bacteroidales > Bacteroidaceae > Bacteroides > Bacteroides muris (ex Fokt et al. 2023). The sequence goes on from NZ_JAMZEE010000020.1 coordinate 45,951, forward strand.
CCAGCTTCATGGTGTGAATGAGGAAACGCTTGGAATATATGGCCAGACGGACGGTGTTGTTTATCAGCGCAAAGGAGATAAACGTCAGTATCACGGCCAGTCCCAGGAGCATCAGGCTGATGTTCCTTATATTATCGTTCACGGCATCTATCAGGTCTTTCTGGTAGAGTACTTCCTGAATGTCGGTATTCTTCTTAATCAGCTTCTCTATCTTGGCGATGCTGTCCGAATTGGCATAGCCGGAATGCAGCTTAATCTCGATGGAGGCAGTGAAAGGGTTGTAGCCGAGGAACTCCTGCGGGTCTGTGCCCATCGCCTCGGTTTGCTCGCGGAGCGCCTGCTTCTTGGAGATGTACTCCGTCTGCTTCACGAAAGCCTCCTTGTCCAGCCTCTTCTGGAGCTTCAGAATGTCGCTTTCCTTCATATCGTCGCTGACTAGCACGGAGAAGCTGATGTTCTCCCTGACGTATATGGAAAGATTACGAGCTGCGAGCACAAAGAATACCACCAGCCCCAAAAGCAGCAACACCAGCGTCGTACTGATGCTGGACGTAATGAACTGCATGTCAAAATAGGATATCGAATTCTTCTTTCCCATAGGCCTCTCCCCTAACCCCTCCGACTCCCCCGTTGTCGGGAGAAAGCAATCCCGTAGGGAGGGGGAATAAGTTTGATTTTATTTATATATTGATATTATTTTAGTTGTTTCTCTCTCCCATTTCAAGAGTATCTCCTCCCTTTCTTATACAACCCCCTCCTGTTCCAGAAGTATCTGCCCCCCTCTCTATGGGGGAGGGGTCGGGGAAGAGGCTCTTCTTCCTGAACACATAAATCATGGAACTGCTGCGCTCCTTCTTCACCAATGCACTGAACCATGCCAGCGTACCGGCAACCATTCCCCTCAGGAAAGTACACGAACGCCCCATGTGCTTTTCCGTCAGCATGGATACGTAGAAGGCATCGAACGGCATGGGATGGCGCTCCGCCATGATGAAGCCGTGCTTGGAACCGAATTGCTGGATGGTGCCCGGCGTGAAGTGCCACAAATGGCGGGGCACATCGTAGGCAGCCCAGTAAGCCCCGTATTTCTTTGCATCGAAGGAGGAGCAGTTGGGCACAGCCACAATCAGCACCCCTCTTTCAGTCAGCAGGGAGTGCAGGGATTCCCACGTTTCGTTGAGGGGTTCCAGATGTTCCATGACGTGCCACAGGGTGATGACGTCGAAACTGCCCGGTGCAAAATTCTCCAGTGCCGTAGGAGGTTTCACATCCAGATGGAAACGTTCCTTGGCAAAGGCACGCGCCTGCGCACTCTTCTCCACAGCCTCCACCTGCCAGCCGCGACGCTGCATGGCATCGGCAAAATAACCGGTCCCCGTACCCAAATCCAGCAGGCGACCCTTCTTACGGTGCGCTTCACGGAGCACAAGGCGTGCCTTGTGTCCCAGCATATAATTGCGCACCCAGTGGTACACGGAATTCATTGCCCCCTTGCGGGTATCGGTATGTGAAATGTAATCAGGGGTTTCGTAGTAACGGCCGATTTCAGCCTCCACAGGAAAGTCTTGCGTGAAAAGGAAACCGCAATCGCGGCAGCGGCACAAGTGGAACATTTCGCCCGAGGCATAATGGTCCACACATGTCAAGGCACGCTCCAAATGCGTTCCACCACATAACGGACAAGCTTTTATAGTGAGTTTATTCATCGAACGTTCTGTCAATAAGGAGGTGCAGCCCAAACTGAACAGACCGCACTACACCTAAATTTGGTGCAAAATAACAAATAAAAAGTGGGTTATAGGGTTTCCATTAAGGAGATTTAAGAAAACAAGCGCTTGCGCCCAGTCCTCCGGAGAGGCCGATGACAAAGGCCAGTGCCTGACGCAACAGACACCAGTATCTGTCACGACAGAGGCCAGTGTCTGTCACGACAGAGGCCAGTGTCTGCCAGCCTGTTCGATATTGAGCGGACAACTGTCCGATAACGGACAGTCTGCATAAATATTTATTCACTGATTATCAGAAGTTTAATTCTTTAGCATAGGAATTGATTCTTATCAAGCGAAAACGTTCGGGAAGAAGAGCAACCGGAAAATCACCAACGAAGAGGTGAAAAACGAATTAGTGGTTGCCAAGACCATCTTCAAGCAAGACGGCGCGCAACTTTACCGCCACATCCGTTATGAATACTCTTATGACGACCGGCAACGCCTGACCTGCAAGGAAGCCTCCAAATGGGACGGCGCCAAAGGCGCATGGATGCCCGAAAAAATTCACAAAATTCACAAAAATGAAAGCACGCCCCCATGCCGTGCTTTCATTTTTGTTTTATCTTTGCCCCACACATCAAAAACTACACCCATGAAGGCAACTATGCTGACCCTTATCTTATTCTTTACCTCCCTGTACTTCTGTTCGTGCAGCGAACACCGGTATCCCCGCGTCCTCCTTACGGCCGACTCACTGGCACAAACCAGCCCCGACAGTGCCCTTTCGCTGCTAAAGCAGCTGAAAGACAGCATCGGCCACGAACCCGAAGAAACCCGCATGTACTACCACCTGCTCTGCACCAAGGCGCAAGACAAAGCCTACGTCACACATACCTCGGACAGCCTCATCCGGCAGGTAGTCCGCTACTACCGCCGACGGAAAGACCCGAAACACCTGCCCGAAGCACTCTATTATGCAGGACGAGTATACAGAGACCTGGGGGATGCGCCGCAGGCGCTGGAGTTCTTCCAACGGGCAACAGAGACTGCAAAAGGAAGCACAAACCATAAGCTGCTAAGCCTCGCATACAGCCAGATGGGAATGATTTTCCTATACGAAGACATCTATGACAAAGCACCTGAGATGTTCAGAAAGGCCTATCATTATAACACATTGGCAAAAGACAGTGCCGGAATGGTATACAGACTGCGCGACATCGGCCGCTCCTTCACCACCCTGCAGCAAGCCGACAGTGCCATCTACTACTACCGGAAAGCGGATGAACAGGCAGAACGCATCGGAAACCTGCACCTGAGAAGTATCGTGAACAGTGAATTGTCAGGATATTATACTGATTTGGAGAGATATGAAGAGGCGTACAAGGCAATGCAGGTGGCAATAGTACAGTCAAAGGCAACAAACCTATACGCACTGTATAGCACTATCGCAAGTTACTATAAAGGTAATAATCAGTTAGATTCGGCCACCTATTATTATAATAAAATGCTATCTGCCAACGACTACATCTACAAAAAAGAGGCTTATCGGGGATTATACAATATCGCAAGAGCAAAAAATAAAAATGAAGAGACTTTCACGTATCTAGACCAATATCTGGCATATACGGATTCCGTTCAGAGCATGAAACAAGCAGAGATTATACGAAAAGCAAATGCGTTATATAATTATCAATTGAATCAAAAAGAAGCCAAAAGCTTTAAAATACAGACTTTCAAAGAAAAAAGGCAGAAGGTACTTTTCGGCATCGCTTTCATTTTCTCTATTATTCTGTTCATCGCCTATCGGGAATATCATAAAAGGAAAGAACAAAACATAAAAACACAACGACAAAAACTTGATAGAATACAAAAAGAGCAATACAAACAGAGTCTTGCCCAAATCGAGAAAAACCGGAAAGAAATCGAGAATTTAGAAGTCTCCTTACAAGAAGCAACAGCTTCACAAGACGAACTGCGCCACGCCTTGCTTTGTGCGCAAAAAGAGCTAATCGAAAAAAGCAATGAACAGATTGAAGCCAGACAAAAAGTACAAACTCAAGCAGAGATTACATTGAAACAATCTGCCATTTACAAGAAGTTTCACAATCTACTTCCACAAGAAGAAACAAACAAAATAAACAACTCCGACTGGGAAGAACTAAACCATACAATAGATGAAACCTACAATCAATTCAGTCAACGCTTATTGGAATTTTATCCCATATCAGACATTGAACTGAAAGTATGCCTGCTTATAAAAATAGGCATTCCCCCAAGACAAATAGCCGCCTTAACCATACGCAGCAAGCAAGCCGTCACCTCCATACGTAAACGATTATACAAAAAGCTTTTCGATGAAGACGGTAGTCCGGAACAACTAGACTGTTTCATACAACAATTCTGACACGTAACCCTTCTCGCGTACTTCGCGTGACAGTATGCAATATACAGTTGCGTACCAAGTGCGTACTGCATTTTTGGGCAATACGCAATAAAACGACATACCTTTGTCGCAAATTCTAAAGCACAGTATATCATGAATAACAAGCTATTTATATTGGCGATATTAGTTTTAAGTATTTTGCCAATGTCATTCCTTCAAGCTAAAAAGAAAGTTATAACATTAACACAATTGCCTGCCTCTGATATAAACCAAAGTCAATGGCAAAGAGAGGAGCGTTCCATAACAGGAAATAAACTCTTTGTCCTACATGATAAAGACATTTTCTACATATACTCGGATAATTTGATAGAAGAAGTAAAACTCACCATTAGAAACAGACATAACGACATCATATATTCCACTATTGAGCCTATATTTTCTGACAAGGAAAACATATTCGAACTAAATATAGGTTATGGAAAGTACGTGATAGAATTGGAATATAAAGAAACCGTCTACTATGGCTATTTCGAAATAACAGAATAAAGAATCATTAATTTAGAAAGGTACAAGAAACATGAGAAAAGAAATTCTGCTTATCGCATCCTTGTTCATGCTTGGAGCATGCTCGAACGATGTAGAAAAAGACTTGAAATCAAATGCAGAAATCAACAATGCGGAATTGAAGATTACCATTGCAAAGAATGAAGACATACTGGTCTTCAATAGCAACGAGGATTTTCAGAATGCTATTTCTAAATTGAACGCCGCTCCCACTGTAGATTTATAAACTAACCGGACTTAATTACCCAATACTAAACCCACAATTATTATGAAACATGTAATGCTATTCATCGTCCTCTGCCTGCTCTCACTCGGAGCACAAGGACAAACCGAATCGGGAATCATCGTCGAAGGCGGTACCGGAAACATCAAGACCAAACTGACCCCGTCCGCCGCAGCAGCAGCCGGTTCCTACGACGTAGACTACAAGTACAACCTCTCCTTGGGCTACAAGTTCAGACTGCATGCCAATCAGGCCTCCCCGTTCTTCTTCGACCTAGAAGCCGGATTGGGAATGAAGTACTATGACTACACGTTCGGGAAAATGCCGGGCGAACCCGCCTTGGTGAAGGGAAGTGCCAAGAGGTTCTCCGCCTTCGCCACCGGCACGGCCAACTACACCCTCTACAAAGGGCTGAGCATAGGTGCAGGCATCCAGCCCACGTGGTTCTTCAACCAGAATGGCGGAAACAGCCGGAAATTCGACATCCCGGCAATAGGAAGGATAGCCTACCGCTTCAAAGCCTTCGAAGTGGGCCTGAACTACAAGCATGGACTGATGAACAGCTTGAAGACCGACTACCTGAAATCGGGAAGGTTCAGAGAATACACTCTCTCCGTGTGGGTTCCGTTCTAACCGGCACCATCCATGCGCCGGAGGTACCGGCAGCCGTTAAAGAGGGTTATTCGGCCCCGGCAACTCGCCAAAGGAAGTGCCCCTCCCTTTTTTCGAAGAATTTGAGGGTGTGTCATAATGCCCGAATAGAAAGATTTACCCCTGCTACAGATAGCTGTGGCAGGGGTAATTTCTTAAAGAACAGAGGACACACCCTCTATTTTTTTTATTGGGGCATTATGACACGCCTCCGGCTCCTACAGCTCCTTGACGAAGTCTGTGTCTTGTCCCTTCAGCCAGCCACCTCTTCTCCCTTCAGCGTGGCCGAACTGGATTCGGTAATCTTCACCATCACAAAATCGCCTATACGGTGCGAGCCGCGGTCGAACACCACCACACGGTTCTGCTCCGTACGCCCGAACAACTGGTCGCGGCTGCGCTTGCTGACGCCTTCCACCAGCACCTCGTAGGTCTTGCCCACGCAGCGGGCGTTGGCCTCGGCAGAAAGACGGTTCTGCAAGGCGATGATTTCATTCAGACGGCGAATCTTCACTTCCTCGGGCACGTCGTCCGGCAGGTGCTTGGAAGCATGCGTGCCGGGGCGTTCGCTGTACTTGAACATGAAGGCAGCATCGTATCCGCACTCCTCCATCAGCGAAAGGGAAAGCCGGTGGTCCTCCTCCGTCTCACTGTGAAAACCGGAGAATATATCCGTAGACAAACCGCAATCGGGAATGATGCGGCGGATGGCTGCCACGCGGTCCATATACCACTCGCGGTCGTACTTGCGGTTCATCAACTTCAGGATGCGGCTGCTTCCGCTCTGCACCGGCAGGTGGATGTGCTTGCACACGTTGGGCATGTCGGCAATGACCCGGAGGGTTTCGTCGCTCATGTCCTTGGGGTGCGAGGTGGTGAAACGGATACGCACGCCCGGCGCCGCCTCCGCCACGGTGCGGAGCAGCATCGGGAAGGTAATCGTCTCTTCGTCCGGTTTCTCGAAGCGGTAGGAATTGACGTTCTGTCCCAGCAGGGTGACTTCCTTATAGCCCTTTGCCACAAGGTCGGCCACTTCGCCCAGGATGCTATCCACATCACGGCTGCGCTCGCGGCCACGGGTGTAGGGAACGATGCAGTAGGTGCAGAAGTTGTTGCAGCCGCGCATGATGGACACGAATCCGGAGATGTGGTTTCCGCAGATGCGTGAGGGGATGACATCCCGATAGGTCTCTGTAGTGGAGAGCTCCACGTTGATGGCTTTCTCGCCGGCTTCTACCGACGCTATCAGTTCGGGCAGGGTGAGGTAGGCATCCGGCCCCGCCACCAGGTCCACATGATGGTTGGTAATCAAGTCGTTCTTCACACGCTCGGCCATACAGCCCAGCACACCCACTATCAGACCGCGTTTCTTCTTCCTGAGCGAGTGGAAGAATTCCAGACGGTTCAGAATCTTCTGTTCCGCATTGTCGCGGATAGAGCAGGTATTCATAAACACGGCATCGGCTTCCTCCAGGGTGTCGGCCACCGAATATCCCGCCATCTGCATGACGGATGCTATCACTTCACTGTCGGCCACGTTCATCTGGCAACCGTAGGTCTCGATGAACAATTTCTTGTCGCCATCGGCAGTTGCAGATTTAAAGTCTGCTCCCGTTGCTTTTTCCATAATCAGTTCGTTTAAAATCAATTTATATCATTTTGAAATCTGTCATTCAAGATGCAAAGATACTCCTTCCCTCCCAATAAACTGATGAAATAGAAGAAAAATGCCATTACAGATTGCCAATCTTCAACCTGTCAGCTAATTAATGTTAAGAGAGCAAACATTTTCCAAGTGCGGATTTGGCATAGAGAAAATTAATTCACAAATTTGTGAAGTGAAAGAAACATTAGATTTTTTCATAGTTAAGGTTTAGGTTAAAAAAATTAAGGGGAGCTGTGAAGCTGCCCTTTTTTATTACCGATTCCTTGCCCGTAATCAGATTAAATAATTAACTTTGCCCGAAGCAGAGATAATTGCCCTGTCTTTGGGCGGAAAATAAGGAAAGAATTATGGAAGATGTCTTCAAGTTTCTGTTAGTTGCGGCTGTCATAGCCACCGGACTCATCAGGCAGTTTAAGAAAGAAACAAACAAGAATGCCGACAAGAGTCCCGGCATACCTATGCCCGATGTGGACAACCCGCTGCCCGAAAACTGGGGCGGAGGTACTTACGGCGGCTTTATTCCCGAAGGTCCCAAGCCGACAAACAAACCGAAGACGGTATCCAAACCGTCCGCCAAATCCAAATACACTTCCATAAAGGCCTCGCCCCCCTCCCCCGCATCCCATCCGCAGGAGCCCGACGAAGCAACATCCGAATACGGCATCCACTCGGCAGAGGAAGCGAGGAAAGCCATTATCTGGTCAGAGATACTTCAACGGAAATATTAAGACAGCGGATAATGGAGAACTGATGACGGAGAAGCTATGACGAATACTTAAGAATTCCTTCAGAACCTTTACACGAAAAATAACTATTTATATTATGGCACTCAATTACATTTCGGCAGCAGAAGCTGCGAGCCTCATCAAACATGGCTACAACATCGGCTTGAGCGGATTCACCCCCGCAGGAACAGCCAAAGCCGTCACGGCTGAACTTGCAAGAATCGCAGAAGCGGAGCATGCGAAAGGAAACCCGTTCCAGATAGGCATTTTCACCGGTGCCTCTACCGGCGATTCCTGCGACGGCATTCTTTCACGCGCTAAAGCTATCCGTTACCGTGCCCCCTACACTACCAACGTGGATTTCCGCAAAGCCGTGAACAACGGTGAGATAGCCTACAACGACATCCACCTCTCGCAAATGGCTCAGGAAGTGCGCTACGGTTTCATGGGAAAAGTAAACGTCGCCATCATCGAGGCATGCGAAGTGACCGAAGACGGCAAAATCTACTTGACGGCTGCCGGCGGTATCTCTCCGACCGTCTGCCGCCTGGCCGACCGGATTATCGTAGAGCTGAATGCCGCCCACAGCAAGAGTGCCATGGGCCTGCACGACGTCTACGAGCCTCTCGACCCGCCCTACCGCCGCGAAATCCCCATCTACAAGTCGAGCGACCGCATCGGACTGCCCTACATTCAGGTAGACCCGAAAAAAATCGCAGGCGTAGTGGAGACCAACTGGCCGGACGAAGCACGCGGCTTTGCCGATGCCGACCCGCTGACCGACAAAATCGGACAGAACGTGGCCGACTTCCTTGCCGCCGACATGAAGCGCGGCATCATCCCGCCCACCTTCCTGCCGCTGCAATCGGGCGTGGGCAACATCGCCAATGCCGTACTGGGCGCTCTGGGACGTGACAAGACCATCCCCGCCTTCGAAATGTACACAGAAGTTATCCAGAACTCCGTTATCGGACTTATCCGCGAAGGCCGAGTGAAATTCGGCAGCGCCTGCTCGCTGACCGTGACGAACGACTGCCTGGAAGGTATCTACCAGGACATGGACTTCTTCCGCGACAAGCTGGTACTCCGCCCGTCGGAAATCTCCAACAGTCCGGAAGTGGTGCGCCGTCTGGGAGTCATTTCCATCAATACCGCCATCGAGGCCGACATCTACGGCAACGTGAACTCCACGCACATCGGCGGCACGAAGATGATGAACGGTATCGGTGGAAGCGGTGACTTCACCCGTAATGCCTATATCTCCATCTTCACTTGCCCGTCCGTAGCCAAGGAAGGCAAAATCTCGGCCATCGTACCGATGGTTTCGCACATGGACCACACGGAACACGACGTCAACATCATCATCACCGAACAAGGTGTGGCCGACCTCCGCGGCAAAAGCCCGAAAGAACGTGCACAAGCCATCATTGAAAACTGTGTTCATCCGGACTACAAGAACATTCTGTGGGATTACCTGAAACTGACCGACGGCAAGTCACAGACTCCCCATGCCCTGCGCGCCGCACTGGCTATGCACGCTGAGCTGGCCAAAAGTGGAGACATGAAGAATGTAGACTGGGCACAGTATAAATAAACTGCTCCCTAAAAAGGCGGAGAAAAACCGCCCGAAAGATATAGCACGCGTTGCATGTATATTTCCGGTTTGCCGGATTTATATATGCAACGCGCTGCATGTATAGATGGAACACGCTGCATCTATAGTTCCAACAACAAGCTATTTCAGCCCGTTCCTGCGCAACAGTTCCTGCATTGTTGTATCCGTAAAAGTTCTCCATATCTTCAGCTCAACAAACTTATAATCATCGAACAGCTGACCAACAAATTCTATCTCGAAGACCAGTCTAAAGTCGTTAGGATCATTGCCTGATTGACCTTCCTTACGAGTACCCACACGTGCTATCTTGATGAAGTAAAGGTCACGTACCCCCTTTCCCTTTAGGTATGGCATGAAATAGTAAAGCTCGTTCAGCGCAACACTTGAAGGAAACTTCTTGCCAGTATAGTAAATTTTTGCCGACTGCTCAAGATATTGTTCAAAGTTGTCTTCCTTCACAAAACTTATCAAGCAGTTTTTCGTGAAATCCAAGTACAGCTTACGAGTTGGAGATATGCGGTATTCGGCTGTATCTTCATGCACCATTGTATTTTCAATGATACTCGCATCTGCATATTTCTCAAAAAGACCAAGAAAATCAAGTTGCTTAATACGCTGCTTCGACTTTTTGACAGCGATATCGCCTTGCCCCTCAAACACGCCTGTATTTACAACTGCATTCGCAAGTACTTTGATGACCGGCACGGCTACGCTGTTACCTATCAACTTCATCCATCTTGGACGTGTCGGCGGCAACCTATAATTATCGGGAAAACCTTGAATGCGGCACGCTTCAGATTTGGTAATTTTCCGATAGTTGCCAGGACGGAAAACCCGTTGCATAAATAAGTCCCGAAATTCGGCTATAGTATCAGCATCAATTGATTCTGTTGAAACGAAGTCGTTCGTGTCACTGGCTACAAGTGTCGGATAAATCTTGCATGTAGGAAGAAATATGCGGTTAACACCATCTAATCCTGTACTTATCTTGGTATTCTTGAAATCATAGCGAACCTCCGTACAACGGATGATATTGTCTTCTTTCAACTGGCTTAGAGTTTCCAGAACCTTTATTTTCAGTTTCTTTACTTCTCTGTTATTTTTCAATTGCCCGATGTTCAACATCCGGTTGTTGTTCAAAGAAAGCAGTAATTCTGCCGCTTCACTCAAATTGTGTTTCTGCCCAACTATTTCATACAGATACTCTACATGTTTGAGAATATTCTTACGCACAAGTTGCTCTAACTCCTGCCTTGTTATGGTTACATCCAATCCTTGGAAATGAGAGAGAGAGAGAGGATTACCGTCAAGTTCACCATACTCTTTCTTTCTTCTATTACTCAGTAACAAATAACAAATGTCCTTCTCTCGCTTTGTGGTGTCAACGATATCCCATGAATGAATAGTCGTATCCCCATTGCGGAGGTCATTAAAAAGAAAATAGTCATTAAAACCTTTCTCGTTACACGAAAGGCTCCAACGTGCTTTATGCTCTTCACGCTGAACTCTTTCTTTTATCTCACAGTCATCCAATACATCACACAAGCGTACCTGCCCCGGGAACGGTGCCGGAAGGACAAATTTTTTGAGATAACGTTCTTCTTTGAATCCGATAATATAAATGCGCACACGCGTTTGAGGGACGCCATAGTCGTAAGCGTTCAATACATATTTACGGGCATGATACCCAGCCTGATTGATACGTTCGAGAATGTAATCAAGTGCTTTCTGATTACGAGGGTCAGACAACCCCTTTACGTTCTCAAAAATAAAAGCCTTGGGACGTACTTTATTCAACAGGTAAAGTGTATCGTTCCAGAGTTGCCCACGGTCATCATCAAATCCAAGATTCTTACCTGCAATTGACCAACTTTGACATGGAACACCAGCCGTCATAAAATCATGTTCAGGCAGCTCCTTGAGTTTTGTAATATCGCCAAAATTGAATCCTTCTGACTCATTGAAATTCTTACAATAAGTATTTATTGCATCCGGAGCTATTTCACTGAAGCCTAAACAAGTTCCACCTACACTCTCAAGTGCAAGCCTAAATCCTCCAATACCAGCAAAAAGGTCTATAAACGAAAAATTTGCCATCTGTATTATTTCAATGTGTCTTTATCAAATCCTTCGGGTGGTTCAATTCCCAAGAATTCTCTATATATTCTTTCTTTGTAATGCTTGCCCAGCTTATTAATCTCTTTAATAAAGTTTTGGTAAGTTCCTGCACCGCCTATAAAATCCCATAGTTCCTCACCAATAAGTACCGATTTGTCTTCCTTCATGTTGAACCATCGGTTAGGAAAAGACCAGTTGTAGTTTTCTTTTTTACCATAAGGGTTATAGGGGAGAGTATAAAATGTTTCATCTATAGGATGCCCCTCCATGGCAAGTAGTTTAAACATTTTCTCTTTGCTGACTTTAGTCTGATCACTGTTGGGCAAAGGACCTTTCAACTCGAATGCATAATTCTTACCAGTTCTTTCGCTCTTAATTAAAATATCACAGGTTACGCTTACGGGTATTGGTTCCCCTCCACCTTCCAGAATATACGTCAATTCTTCATTCCAGCTTGGCTTCAATCTCTTTTTTCCATCAAAGCCATGCTCCAGCCTATTCAGCACTTCTTGAATTCTTCGGAGGCTTTCCTCACCAACACTTCCTTCTATAGTACATCCTTTTATGCAATGGCCATGGTATACTTTCCCAACAGCAACCGCAAGTTTCTCCCATGCAGAGCCAAAAGGAGTAACAAATCTACGCTCAAAATGTGACCCCTTAAATATTTCATCAGGTACAAGGGCAGCATATAGAGGCTTATTAGCACGATGCTTCTCAGTAACGAAAGGATCTGATACCAGAACTCTATCCATGACTTTATCCATCATGTCTTGTATGATGGATAAAGTGGCTTCGGACACACTCTCGTATCTTGTTACATTCTTTTCGTCTGGTTCGTTAAAGAAGAAAAAAAACATAAACTTAGTTCTTTGTTGGTTTTAATGATTTGATAGCAGCATTAAGCCTAACTATTTTATTCCAGTCTATATCGCCATTATCGCTACAATAATCCTTAATAAACTCCTGAGTAAACTTGTTTATCATTCGCCCATATGCCTTAAAATATTCTTCATTCTTCTCCTTGGCTTTATATCCAAGTGGTTCAATGATATCAATAAACAACGTAGGTTCACCGGATATAAGAGCCCAAAATTTTTCACCGCAGTACTTCTCATGGGTACTATCGTTATATGTTTTGTTGTCATTTCCATAACAACATCCCTCAACACACATGGTTGCTACAGCCTTACGGCTTGTGTTGAACACTTTTACAGCCTTAACAAATTGCTCTTTTTGCTTTTTCATCGAAGTTGAGTTGCTCCATGACGGACCGGACTTGACAGATACAAAATAGTGTACCCCCTCCTTATCAAATTCAAGATCAATCCCCTCTGCAGAAGATTTATAGCCTGAATAAACAGTTTCTGCCACAAAATGTGCAATGCCTTCCATCCAGTTCCCAAATATGCTTTCTTCGGCAGAAGACATATAAGCAGAGGCCAGATTCTCTACCATAGCCCCTGCAGTAACAATATTCTTCGCTTTGAACATATATGGATTCTTACGTGAAAGCAATTCCTTAAGATTTATCTTTTGTAGTTTTGCTATTCTTGCAGCATGAAACTCACCTACGTTTTTTTCTACGTAATCTGAAATCTTATTTATCAATTCTTGGTTCATAATAATCATTCTCCACGTTTTTCAATCAAATCTGTAACTTTAATGCTCAAACATTGTGCTATTTGCGGCAAAGCTTTCAAAATTACGAGTTTCAATCTAATTAAATATACCATATCATTAATTTGATTAAACTTTTAAGCGAAATTATATAATAATATCGAAAAAAGAGAATGTACATCAAAGAATCGTTCTTTCTCACGAGAAAATAGATGGTTTGAAATTGGAATCACCACCTACAAAAGCGGGCTGCCCCGGAATCACTTCCCGGACAGCCCTTCCTTCACATTTAAAGTGAAGATGCAGAGAGAGTAGTATGATGACACTCTATTCCTGACCTCCCCCTAACGCCTTGTAGAGGTTAATCAGGCTTTGTATTTCAGAAAATCGGTTGGCCGTCTGTGCCAGTTGTGCGTTGAGCAATGTCTGCCAGGCGGTAAGCACCTCCAGATAGGTGGTGTTGCCATGCTCCATCAGCAGGGAAGTGCTACGGGCAGCTGTCTGCAAGGAAACTACCTGCTTGTCCAGCAGCTCGCTTTTGGAACGGCTCGTCTGCAAGGCAGTCAAAGCGTCGTTCACCTCGCTGCCTGCATTCAGCAATGTCTGCCGGAAGACAAGGGAAGCCTCCTCCTGCCGGGCACGGGCTATGCGGTACTGCGCAATGACCTGCCCGCGGGCAAAGAGCGACTGCGTCAGCGAGCCCACTGCCGAAGCCAGGAACTTGCCGGGATTCACAATCATTGAACCGGCAGAATTGGTCCAGCCCGCACTCTCGCCCAGCGAACCGGTCGGTGCCTCGATGTTCTGCTCGCCCAATACGGCGGTCACGTCCGAAGGAACCAGTCCATACTGCGCCATGCGTTCCGGTTTCAGCCAGATACGCATACTGTAGGTATCGCCCAGCTCCATTACATCACCCACACCCTCGATACGCTTGATTTGCGGAATCACGTTGATGTCTAGGTAATTGGCAAGGAACGTCTGGTCGTAGCGCCCGTCGGTGCTTACCAAAGCGCCGATTTGCAGGAAGCTGGTCTGTCGCTTCTGGGTAGTCACACCGATTTTCGTCACCTCGGCAGGCAGCAATCCCTGTGCCTTGGATACACGGTTCTGTACGTTTACCGCAGCCATGTCGGGGTCCGTACCCTGCTTGAAATAAACTTGTATGGTGGCAGAGCCGGCATTAGTGGCGGTAGAGCTGATGTACATCATGTTCTCCACACCGTTGATACTCTCCTCCAGCGGCATGATGACGCTGTTCAGTACGGCTTCGGCATCGGCACCGGTGTAGTTGGCACTGACGTACACCGTGGGAGGTGCAATATCAGGATACTGTTCCACCGGCAGCGTAAAGAGCGAAATGAGCCCTATCACCAGAATCAGTACGGAGATGGAGAAAGCCATCACCGGCCGTTTTATAAATATATTTCCTTTCATCTTAATCCATCATTGATAGTTGATAAATAGCAATCATCATTTCACTTGCGTCCCTTCGCGCAGTAGTCCGGCACCGGCGGATACAATCTCGTCACCGACTTTCAGTCCGTCCAGCACCACATATTCACGTCCGTCATTTATTCCTGCCACGGTAATCAAGACGGAAACGGCTTTGCCATCCACTACCTTGTATACCAACGTCTTGTCCTGCAACTGTACGGTGGCTTCTTGCGGAATCACAATGCAGTTCTTATACGTGGCAGGCACCACCACCGTGCCCGATGCCCCGCTATGGAGCAGGCGCGATTCGTTGGGGAAGACCACGCGTGCCACTACCGTACCCGTCTGGCGGTCGATGACACCACTGATGGACTCGATGGTACCTTTCTTGTCATAGACGGAATTGTCATTCAGTCTCAGTTCCGCTTGAGGCATGTTCTTCAACGCCTCGTCCACGCTTCCGTACTGGCGAGTCAGGGCAAGCAACTGGTTTTCGGTCATGGAAAAGTAAACGTACATGTCTCCGGCACGCTACCGCAATACGAAGGAGGAGTGATTTCCTCCCCCCACGCTTGGGGCACACTTTGTAAAGGTCTGCTTTAGGAAGCCAAACCTTAACTTTACGACACTAAAGGTCAACTTTACAATGGCTAAACCTCAACGTATCACCTCATCACACACCGCATCCTGAAAAGCGCGTGCTTCCCTGCCCGACAGTGCATTCTGGTTCATGACGGCAAAGGCTATTTCGTGTCCGTTGCGGGCCTTAAGGTAACCGGCCAGGCAGTTGACGGCAGTAAAGGAACCCGTCTTGGCATGTACGTTCCTATGGGAAGGGGTGCCCTTCTTCATGCGAAACTCCAGCGTACCGTCCACTCCACCGATGGGCAAAGCCTTATAGAGTTTCCGGAATACATCAGTACGCGAGTAGGCGTATCTGAGGAAGGAAACCAGAAGTTCCGGAGAAATGTAATTGTAATTGGAAAGGCCGCAACCGTCCGCCAAGTTATATCGATCGGGATTATGCCCCAGCTTCTTTATCAGCATACGGACGGCAGAAAGCCCGTCCTCGGCAGAGACACGCTTCTTTCCGCTGCTCTGCACACCCAACCGGCACAGCATGGCTTCGGCATTGAGGTTATCGCTCTCCTTCATTATCTGTTTCACCACATCCTGCACGGGAGTTTCGTAGAACGCCATCCGCACGGAGAGGCTGTCTCGGCGGAACTCGCCGAAGAGGTAAGAAGAGGCAACGGCAGAGGGCTTCACCACCGTTTCAAAAGCTTCAGATTCTGCTCCTGCCGTCGGAATGCACCGGATGCCTCGTGCCTGCAACCGTTCCATAAAGGTGTGCATGAAGAAGTCCTGAGAAGAGAAGATATTGACCGTACCTGTACGGCGGGCATCGACGTTGCCCGCCACGGTGATGTTGTTCCCGTTCACCAGCCAGTCGCGCCCCACACGGAAGCGTCCGGCAGAAGGGGTACGGCTACAGGTCTTGTTCGTCAGTGTATAATAGGAAGAGACGGGAGTACATTCAAGGTGTGCGCTGTCGCCCCGTTCGCCGGATGTGGCGGTGACCGTCACCACTCCTTTGTTCAGCATCAGCGGTGAGAGGTAGGGCTGGAAGGAATAGGGAGTGTCATCCCACAGCCAGCCGCTGCCCCAATACAAGGAGTCTTTCATGGAGACATCGCCATACACCTTGCCCCGGATGATGGAGAAGGGGAAGCGGGCCACGGCAGCCACCAGGGAGTCCAACGCTTCTTCGTCGAACTCCGGGTCGAAGCCACCTATCACATACACGTCTCCCTGCAAGGTATCGCGCTCAATGGTTCCCTGATACCACACTTCCGTACGGAACGGCTCGTCGGCTTCGGGGCGGGCAAGTGCGGTAATGGTGGTCAGCAGCTTCATGGTGGAAGCGGGACGGGAAAGCTTGTCCGCCTGATAGCCGTACAAGGGCTTTCCGGCAGTCAGGTCATAGACCGAAATCGCCACGTTGGAACCTGCGGGAAGTTTGTGTTCTATCAACGCATCAATCCGCGCAGAGAGCGGCTTCACCGGAGCTACCGCCTCTTGAGCCCACAACGGCAGCAGGCAGACGGATAAAATTAACAGCAACAAGATCCTTTTCATAAGTACACCTGATTATTCTTCAACTGTTCCTTTCGCCACCGGCTTCTCAAAACGAGTGCCGCACTTGCTGCATACATACTCCCAATGCTCAGTGCCCGGAGATGCGGCCTGTCGCAGGTGATTAGCTTTACAGTCTTCATCTTTTATGTTTATATGAGACAATAGTCATGGACTCTATAATGCCTCCTTGAATATTTCTCCTACCGTGGGGTGCGGAAAGACAATCTTTTTCCACTCATCGGCAGTCAGCCCCAACTCGATGGCCATGCCTGCCAGCGTGATGATTTCGGAAGCGGGATTACCCAAGACATGTGCCCCCAATACGGTATCGTCACTGCCCAGCAGCAACTTGCAGACGCCGTTCACGCCTTCATTCTCGGCGACGAAACGGCCACTGTACGCCATCGGCAGCTTCACGGCACGGTAGGCTACGCCTTTCTTCTGAAGGGATTCTTCCGTCTCGCCCACACCGGCTATTTCGGGATTGGTATATACCACGCCGGGAATGGCACGGTAGCTCATGGCATCCTTCTTGCCGATGATGGAATGTATGGCTACTTCCGCCTCGCGGACGGCTGTATGTGCCAGCAAGGAATAGCCCGTCAGGTCGCCGCAGGCATATACTCCGGGAACTGAAGTCTGCATCTGTCCGTTGACAAAGACATTTCCGCGCTCCGTTCTTTCCAAGCCCAGATTCTCCAATCCGAAGCCTTTCATTACCGGACGGCGCCCGACACTCATCAGAAGCCGTTCGGCAACGACGGAACCGGGACCGTCGGCTGTTTCATAATTCACCTGGATAAGGGAAGAAGCTTCGGCAGTATCCGGCATGACAGACACTACTTTTGCACTCAGCATGAACTTGATTCCCCGCTTAGCGTACTCTGCACGGAGCATACCCGCCAGCTCTCGGTCCATACCGCCTCCCAGTATCTCGTCCAGCATCTCGACGACGGTTACCTGCACTCCCAGGCTGTTGAAGAAAGAAGCGAACTCCATACCGATGACACCGCCGCCGATGATGGCAAGCGAAGCGGGCAGTTCCTTGTTATCCAGTGCATCACGATGAGTCCAATAGGACACTTTGTCTATGCCGGGAATGGCAGGGACAAAGGTTTCGGAACCGGTGCAGAGCAGCAGGTTATCGCATTCGTAGGTTTCTCCGCCGCACTCCACATGATTCTTGTCCGTCACTGTGGCCCCTCCGCTGACAATCGTCACACCATGGGCAGTCAGCTTTCCTTTGACTCCCAATACCAGCTTGCGCACTACCTTCTGCTTGCGAGCAATAATCTTGGGCAAATCGAACGATACTTCGGGCACACTGACCGCATACTTCGAGGCATGGCGTGCACCATCGTATGTCTTGGCAGAATACAATAAAGTCTTGGTGGGAATACACCCTTCGTTCAGGCATACTCCACCAAGACTTTGCTTTTCAAACAGTACGACACTCAGTCCTGCCTTTCCGGCAGCTTCGGCAGCAGTATATCCCGCAGGACCTCCGCCGATAATGGCAACTTGGTATTTCATAGGTCAATCAATGGTTAGTGATTAATTTGTGCGCAAGTTAATAAAACCCGTATTCTCCGACAAAAAAGAACAGTTTTTTCTTTCGGAGAATGCATCGGAAAACCACGGTTCTTTGTAAAATTGACAAATGCCAGTGTCTGTCAAACGGAATTCTTCCCTCGGGAAAATAAAGCGTTCACGATAGGAGCACACACTATCGCTCCCCCCTCCTCCGTTCCTCCAGCAACCGGATAAACTCCTCCTCTTTGACGGGAAGAAGCACTGCACACTTGCCCTCGCCATATTTCACGAGCACATAGCGTATCACTGCAAACCGTCCTATCTGCATGGAAGAAGCACGCTCCACGGAAGCGATGTCTTTTATCAGAATTTCCTTGCTCCTGGAAAAACGGCCGAAGGACAGCATCAACTTCCCGTCGGGCGTTACGGTATAGGTGGTATGGATCAGCTTCTCAATGATAACCACCAGCCAAAGCATGAAAAGAGCAGCCGGCAGCGAAAGCTTGCTCCAAAGCATATAGACGGTGAGAATACCTATCAAGATGAGGAACAAATACTGCCCCATAGCAATGCGCGCATGAAAGATTCTATTCATTAGTGTTCTGATTTTTGTCGCTAAGGTACGCATTTTTATGATACGAAAGACATAATCCCTTAAATGAAAGAGCTGTGCCCCCCATGTCAGCAAAAAGGCAAGGAAACTCTCACGAGCTCCCTTGCCTTTTCAATTAAATTATTATGTCTAAACTTAACGAGGGTGTATAAAAGCCCTCATTATTTTTATTGTCATCCGATCCGGACTACTCAATAGCCGTTCCGTTCACAGTCTCGGGCCAATAAGGATTCTGATACAGCACCGAGTTACCCACCGTCTCATCCGGTGACAGCAACTCCATCTCGCGGATAGGTACAGGAGACAAATAGTTGGCCTTCGCCCAAATATACCCTTCATACACCGGATTATTATCCTTCATAATAGAGTAAGGACGCAGATATTTATACTTCGGATCAGAGATATTCGCACCCTCTACCCCCGTATAGCTGTAATTCACTTCAGCTCCATTCTCATCGTGATTGCAATATTCGTGCATTTTCGTCCAGAAGTTACAGCCCTCGGGCACCCATCTCTCCGTCAGCATGTGGTCGAATGAACGCCAGCGAACCAGGTCGCTCCAACGCATGTTCTCACCGATAAACTCGCAACGACGTTCACGACGGATGTTCAGCAGAGTAGCATCCACCAGTTGTCCACCCGACATCTTTCCCCAGTCCGTCTCCTTGCTCATATCCGTGGCGGCAATCGTCTTCTCGAAGTCCGCATCCACGCCTGCACGATTACGAATGGCTCTCCAATACTGAGATGCCTTCGAGTTGATGTTGCCATTCAGCAAATAAGAAGCCTCTATATAGTTCAAGTAAGCCTCCACACCACGGAAGACAATGCAGCCTGTGGTCGATTCGGCCTTTCCCCATACATTCTGAGCCTGGTCGAAGCTGGCATACTTGCGCAAACGATAGCCCGTGCGATCTTGCATCTCCTGACGGTTTGATACCGGATGTGGGCGGAAGTACTGCTCACCCTGCGCACTCTGCTGCGAGTGGAAAGGCAAGAAATTGCTCTCGCCAAACATAAACAGCTGCAAACGCTCGTCGCGGTTCGCCTTCACTTCGTCCAGCGTTTCGTCGCCCTCATACGGAGCCACGTTGGTAGCCGCATACCAAGGCATACCGTCGGTCATCAAGAAACTCTCCACATAGCTCTTCAACAACCCGTGGTTACTGCCGGATTGTACCCATGCCGGCGCACCGTGCGAAATGGTAAACGAACCCGACTTGGCGTATTCTCTCCACATCAGCACCTCGCTATTATCGCTCAAGTCTTCCGAAGCGAACAACTCGAAGTAAGGATTCCATCCCGAAACCGTCGTGATTGTGGGCGGCTCCAGCGTGCCCGAGTTAGGGGTCAGCGTCACCACATCCGCCACTTGCTCCGCAGCATCCATCGCCTCTCTCAGGAAGAAGTTCACTTCCTCGTCCACGTTCAGGCTGAAACCAGTATGCACCCTCCGGCCCGGCCAGGTTTCGTCGCCCGGCACACGGCCCGTTCCCTTATGGTACTTCTCGAATGTAGCCTCGTATAATGCCACACGCGACTTCAGAAGCAGAGCCACTTGCTTGTTGATGCGGTTATTTCCCGCAAAGCCCCACTCATGCAATCGCTCAATCGCATTGTCCAAATCTTCCAGAATGAAACGCGCCACTTTGTTACGGGGCTGGCGCACCGCCTTCTCCATCATTACCGCCTTGTCGTCCGGCAACACTTCCGTAATGATAGGATAGTCACCGAAAGATTTCAGGTAATTGAAGTAAACCATGGCACGCAAGAAGTACATCTCGCCTATATAATGTCTGATGTCAGCCGCATTGCCCGACACCTGACCTGCCTCGAACTTAGGCACAGCCTGCTCGAAAAAGTAGTTGCAATAACGAATCAACGAAAAACTCCAACCGCCACCCGTATTGGGCACTCGCCAGTATCCTTCCTCATAATAAGTGGCACTGTAACCACCTGACACTGCATTGTCCGTGCTGCCGTCGCCCGCACCGATTCCCATGCCATAGCCGCCATGTGTAGAAAACAAACTATTGTATTGGCTGATGGAATAAGCGGCAAAATGGTCGGTTGTCGTAAAATAGGCATCGGGAGTGACCGATGACAGTGGCTCTCTGTCCAAATAATCTGTGCAAGAAGAGAACATAAGCGCTCCTCCTACCATGGCACAAGCCTGAACTACTATATTCTTAAGTCTCATAATTCTCAGTCTTTAAAAATTAACGTTTACACCAATTGATACAACTCTCTGCAAAGGATACAACTTACCCGAACCAGATTCTGCCAAGTCGCCCGTAGCTTCAGGGTCAAAGATGTCGGACAGACTGGTGAAAGTAAGCAGGTTGTCGGCCGATACATACAGACGAAGTCCGGTCATGCCTGCCTTCTGTATCCATCTCTGCGGGAAAGTATATCCCAACTGGATGTTCTTCATACGCAAGTAAGCACCATTCTGCAGGTAACGTGTCTGCGTCTGTGTGTTTCTGCCGCCACCGAAGTTCACTTTCGGATAGTAAGCATTCAGGTTGGCTCCCAAGGGGTCACCTTCCGGACGCCAGAAATCCCAGTGTTCCTCGAAACCGGCAGACTGCCATTCGTTACCTTGTGCATTGGCACCCCAGAAGTAGTTACCCGTCAACCACAGGTCACGTTTTCCAATACCCTGGAAGAATACGCGGAAATCAAAACCTTTGTAAGCCGCATCCAGTGTCAGACCAAATTTATAGCGGGGTGTGTTGTTACCGATAATCTGATAATCACCCGTATCACCCAGTTTGGAAGAACCGCTGCTGATTTTGCCGTCGCCGTCCAAATCGGCATACATGATATCGCCGGCTCCCCAGCCACTACCCAAAGCAGATTGGTCTACCTTGGCAAGGTGTGCATCCATCTCTTCCTGAGTCTGAGCTATACCGATAGTGGTATATCCCCAAATGTCACCCAGCATTCTGCCATTGTAATAAGAACCGATGCTCATGGATTCGTTGGGATAGCGGGTAATCTTCTGACGGTCGTCAGACAGTACCAGCTTCGCTCCGTACGAGAATTCGCCTATGCGGTCTCTCCAGCCCAGTTCCAATTCCCATCCATAGGATTTCATATCGCAATTGTTCACCTTCGGAACAGAAGTTCCCAAAGCATTCGACAGTTCGGGAGCAGGACCTACCATGTCCTTTGTCTTACGCACGAAGTAGTCGAACGAACCGGTCAAACGATTGCTCAGGAACGACCAATCCAAACCGAAGTCCAGTGTTTCCACCGTTTCCCAAGTAAGGGCGGCGCTCACCATTCCCGGATTAGAAGCATAGTTCGGACGGCTTCCGTTCACCAGCCAACCGTAATTGCTGCCATTAGGCATCGACTGTGCAAAAGGATGCCACGGGTCGTTAGTGTTCACGTTACCCAACTGTCCCCAAGAAGCTCTTAACTTCAGGCTGCCCAGCTCTATCTTTTCGGCCACATCCTGGAAGAATGCCTCATTGGCAATGTTCCAACCTGCCGAGAACGACGGGAAGAATCCCCACTGCTTGTCTCCTACAAAACGGGCCGAACCGTCGTAACGGCCATTGGCCTCGAACATATAACGGTCTTTGTAGCTCCAGTTGATACGGCCGAAGAAACCAGCCACGGAAGTATGGTCATAACCTCCACTGGCAGTCGGGTCTTCGGTAGCTGTATTCAAGGTCGGTACATTGGGCGAAATCAATGTATTCTTCTGGGCCGAGATGTTTCTCGTTTTATAAAGTTCGGCATTGAAACCTGCCATTACCTTGAAGTAATGCCCATTGTCAAATTGCTTAAAGTAGTCCGAATAGATATTAGTGGTATAGTAATTCTCTTTCCAAGAATATTCGTTCACGCGCGAAGAACCCGCAGAATAACCACCATATCCCATGTCCCATACGGTATAATAAGGATTTCCTTCCACGTCATAGGCCTGTACCGGAAGCACTTCCCAGTGCTGGTATTGCGTGGTAGTGCGCACACTTCCCTCCAAGTTGATTTTCCAGTTCTTGATAGGTTCGAATATCATGTTCAACTGGTTGGTGAAAAAGTCCTTCTGGCTGTTCTGCTTACCGCCGTTCTCCATTTGTTCCACTTCGCCTTCATCCATCGGGAATCCGTTCGGGTCGTAAGCCGGATGTACAGGCCATTTACGCGCCAGATTGTGGAAGAATTGACCGGTCAGGTACGTCGGACGATTGAAATCCTCGCGCGTCCATTTAGTATTCAGAGTCACCTTGAACCAATCTGTCACCGCAGTAGAAATCTTCGCATTCAGCGTATAGCGCTGGAAGTTGTCCGAGCCATGGTTAATCAAACCGTCCTGGTCCAGGAAACTGCCGCTCATCATGAACTGCGTCTTTTCCGAACCACCGTTGATACTCACATTATGCTCGTGCGAAGGTGCCCATCCGCCAAAGAATTCGTCCATCCAGTCGGTATTGCCATTGGCATTGGACCACTTTTGCCAGATACCTGAACCGTTGTCCACGGTAGTAGCCTTCAAAGTACCTTCCTGATACTGCTTGATACGCTCCATCACTGCATCTGAGAAGATAGCTCCACCGCCTCGATTGCTGCTGGCACGGTTAAAGTACTGCGCGAACTTATAAGAATCCATCACATCCGGCAATCCGATGGCATTGCTGAAACGCACGTTACCGGAATAGCTCACATTCGTTTTACCGCTCTTACCGCTCTTCGTAGTAACCAGAATCACACCAAACGAAGCACGCGCACCGTAAATAGAAGCCGAAGCGGCATCCTTCAATACGGATACCGATTCAATATCATTCGGATTCACCGTGTTCAAGTCACCTTCGATACCGTCAATCAAAATCAACGGAGCAGAAGAAGAACCGTCGCCAATCGTACCCGTACCACGGATATTGATGTTCAGACGGCCATCCAGCGAACCACCGCTGTTGCCCACCGTCAAGTTCAATCCCGGCACCACGCCCTGCAAAGCCTGCGAAGCATTAGCCACCGGACGGGAAGCAATCGCTTTGGCATCTACCATAGCTACAGCACCTGTCACATTTACCTTGCGCTGGCTGCCGTAACCCACTACAACTACCTCTTCGAGTGCCTGCGAATCGTCCTCAAGCACAATGTTCAACGGAGTACCGTTCCATACCACCTCCTGTGTGCGGTATCCCACAAAAGAAATCTGGATAACGTCTCCCTTCTTCACATTGGGGATAGAGAAATCCCCGTCAATTCCCGTAATGGTACCCACGGTAGTTCCTTTTACCACTACCGACGCTCCGATAACGGTTTCACCGGCCATGTCTTTTACCACACCCGTACACGTACCACTCTGCTGAGTCATCAGTACATTGTCCATACCGTAATCAGCTACTGCATACGCTGTTCCTGCAGAAGTACTCAAAAAGAACAGCATCATACTGACTGTTTTTAGTCGTTTCAACATAAAAGTGATTGTTTAATGTTAACAAATGTTTTTATTCCATCTATCAATAAATCCATCAGGCTTGTCTACATTATATTAATTGCAGTGCAAAGATATACAACTTTTTATTATAAAAGCATATAATAAAAAAATATTTTAAATATTCATATATGAATCACCCATGCTTAGTTGTTGTAAGAAGGGCAAAAATAAATATTAAAGTATATGGAATCTCAATATACTCTAATCATTATAATACATCCAGAGAAGATTCTATGCAATTTGCATTGTTTTTATAACTAAGATATGTGTTTTTAAGAAGGTTTACACTATCTTTGTGACCGTTTTAATACGCAAAACCTATGGTAAGAAAGTTCGATTTTCTCGTTATCGGCTCCGGACTTGCCGGTATGAGTTTTGCGCTGAAGGTAGCGCATAAAGGAACAGTAGCCCTCATCTGCAAGGCAGGTTTGGAAGAGGCAAACACTTATTTTGCACAAGGAGGTATCGCCTCTGTCACCAATCTGGCCGTAGACAACTTTGAAAAGCATATAGAAGATACCATGATTGCGGGTGACTGGATCAGCGACCGTGAAGCCGTAGAGAAGGTGGTGCGCAATGCCCCCGGACAAATCGAGGAGCTTATCAAATGGGGAGTGAACTTCGACAAGAAGGAGAACGGAGAATTTGACCTGCACAAGGAAGGCGGCCACTCCGAATTCCGTATCCTCCACCATAAGGACAATACGGGCGCAGAAATACAGACAAGCCTCATTGAAGCCGTAAAGCAGCATCCCGACATCACCGTACTGACCGACCACTACGCCGTGGAAATCATCACCCAGCATCATCAGGGAATCATCGTGACCCGCCACACTCCCGGCATCAAGTGCTACGGCGCCTACGTGCTGAACGAAGCGACGGGCGAGGTGGACACCTTCCTTTCCAAAGTCACCATCATGGCAACGGGCGGTTGCGAAGCCGTTTACCGCCACACCACCAATCCGCTGGTGGCCACGGGAGACGGCATTGCCATGGTATACCGTGCCAAGGGAGCAGTGAAGGACATGGAATTCATCCAGTTCCATCCTACAGCCCTTTTCCACCCGGGAGACCGCCCCTCGTTCCTCATCACCGAAGCCATGCGCGGTTATGGCGGCGTGCTGCGCACCAAAGACGGAAAGGAATTCATGCAGAAGTATGACCCGCGACTCTCGCTGGCCCCGCGTGACATCGTGGCACGTGCCATCGACAACGAAATGAAACAGCGCGGTGAAGACCATGTGTATCTGGACGTCACCCACAAAGACCCCGAAGAAACCAAGAAGCACTTCCCGAACATATACAAGAAATGCCTCAGCATCGGCATAGACATTACAAAGGAATACATACCGGTAGCCCCCGCCGCCCATTATCTTTGCGGTGGCATCAAGGTAGATTTGGACGGACAGAGCAGCATCCGCCGTCTGTACGCCATAGGCGAATGCTCGTGCACCGGACTGCATGGCGGCAACCGCCTGGCAAGCAATTCACTGATTGAAGCCGTGGTTTATGCCGACGCGGCAGCCAAACACGCGCTGAGCGTATTGGAACGTTATGACTTTAACGAAGATATCCCCGAATGGAACGACGAAGGCACCATCTCCACCGAAGAGCGCGTCCTCATCACTCAAAGCATGAAGGAAGTGAACCAGATTATGGAGGCATACGTGGGTATCGTACGAAGCAATACCCGGCTGACACGCGCCTGGAACCGTCTGGACATCCTCTATGAGGAGACAGAAGCCCTTTTCAAGCGGAGCAAAGCCACCCGCGAACTGTGCGAACTGCGCAACATGATAAACGTAGGGTATCTGATAACCAAGCAAGCCATGGAGCGCAAGGAAAGCCGCGGACTGCACTATACGATAGACTATCCGCACGCCGGGAAATAAAGCCAAGCTACCATAGGCAAAAAGTTGTGCCAACATAGTGGCAAAGTTGTGCCATCGCATTGGCAAAGTTGTGCCACTATGTTGGCACGGAATGCGGACACCGGCAGGGACATTTAAATGAAACGCCTGGATACTCTGAAGAAAGTATCCGGGCGTTTTGCGTTATCCATGCCTGCACAAGCAGGGAGCGTTATCAATAATTAGACTTTTTCACCTCAAAGTGAGCCTGCGGATGCAAGCAAGCCGGACAAACCTCGGGTGCTTCCTTACCAGTGTAAACGAAACCACAGTTACGGCATTGCCATACCACTTCGCCTTCCTTGGCAAATACACTGGCAGTCTCTATATTCCGGATAAAAGCCCGGTAGCGTTCCTCGTGTCCCTTCTCGGCAATAGAGATGTTGCGGTACATGGCAGCAATTTCAGGAAAACCTTCCTGTTCTGCAATGTCAGCAAACTTAGGATAGTCCAACGACCATTCTTCGTGCTCACCGGCAGCAGCTTCCTGAAGATTTTCCAGCGTAGTGCCGATAACACCGGCAGGATAGCTGGCTGTAATCTCTACCATGCCACCTTCCAAGAACTTGAACATACGTTTTGCATGCTCCTTTTCCTGGTCGGCTGTCTCCGTAAAGATAGCAGCAATCTGTTCGTAACCTTCTTTTTTAGCCGCACTTGCAAAATAAGTGTAGCGCATTCTTGCTTGTGATTCACCGGCGAATGAAGTCAGCAGATTCTTCTCTGTCTGAGTTCCTTTAACACTCTTAGCCATAGTTTCTTTTTTTTATTAGTTAATGTAATTACGTATAAATATCGTTCGTCTTGTTTATAAATAACACAAAATTATGAATTTAGTTTAAAACAGCCACACTTTTGCCTCATCAAATCTACCTATCGTCTTATAGAAAGAAGTTATCTCCAGCGATAATCCGAAAAGGCATTACAGACATAATTAACAGCACATATCTGATAAACAAAACAAAATACATCATAGTTGTGTTCACTAATATCCATTATTTTATCTACTTTTGCAGGCAATTTGCAACATGTACATTACATTCTGTATAAGAAACATATAAAAAAAGTAGATTATAATGAAAGCGTTCGAATTCAGACCAAAGCTATACACGGCTTTAAAAAATTACTCAAAAGAACTATTCATGGCAGACTTGATGGCAGGTATCATCGTAGGTATCGTTGCCCTTCCGCTGGCCATTGCATTCGGCATCGCCTCCGGCGTATCACCGGAGAAAGGTATCATTACGGCTATCATAGCCGGTTTCATCATCTCCCTGATGGGAGGAAGCAAGGTGCAAATTGGAGGACCGACCGGTGCGTTCATCGTCATCATTTATGGCATCATCCAGCAATATGGTGAATCGGGGCTGATTGTCGCCACACTGATGGCAGGCGTACTGCTTATCCTGCTGGGAGTGTTCAAGCTGGGAGCCGTCATCAAGTTTATCCCTTATCCCATCATCGTAGGTTTCACAAGCGGTATCGCCGTCACCATCTTCACCACGCAGATTGCCGATATCTTCGGACTGACGTTCGGAGGCGAGAAGGTTCCGGGAGACTTTGTAGGAAAATGGATAATTTATTTCCAACACTTCGATACAATCAACTGGTGGAATACACTTGTAAGTATCATAAGTATCTTTATCATCGCCATTACTCCCCGGTTCTCGAAAAAGATTCCGGGTTCGCTCATTGCCATCATCGTGGTGACAGTAGCCGTCTGGCTGATGAAGACGTATGGAGGCATCGACTGCATCGATACCATCGGCGACCGTTTCAGCATCCGTGCCGAACTGCCTGAAGCCGTGATGCCTGCCCTGGACTGGGAAGCAATAAAGAATCTGTTCCCCGTCGCCATCACAATCGCCGTACTGGGTGCCATCGAGTCTCTGCTCTCCGCCACTGTGGCCGACGGTGTAATCAGTGACAAGCACGACTCCAACACAGAATTGATAGCCCAGGGTGTTGCCAACATGGCTACTCCGCTGTTTGGCGGCATACCTGCCACCGGAGCCATTGCACGTACCATGGCAAACATCAACAATGGAGGGAAAACTCCCGTAGCCGGCATGGTGCATGCAGTGGTATTGCTGCTCATCCTGCTGTTCCTCATGCCGCTGGCACAGTATATACCGATGGCCTGCCTGGCGGGTGTACTGGTCATAGTATCCTATAACATGAGTGGCTGGCGCACGTTCAAGGCATTATTGAAGAATCCTAAATCGGATGTCACGGTACTGCTGATTACTTTCTTCCTGACCGTCATCTTCGACCTGACCATTGCCATTGAAGTGGGCTTGGTGATTGCCTGCGTGCTGTTTATGCGCCGTGTCATGGAGACTACCGAAATATCCGTCATCAAGGATGAAATAGACCCTAATTCTGAAACGGACATTGCCAGCCATGAAGAACACCTGATAATCCCAGAAGGTGTGGAAGTGTACGAGATAAACGGTCCCTACTTTTTCGGCATCGCCACCAAGTTCGAAGAAACCATGGCACAACTGGGCGACCGCCCCAAAGTACGTATCATCCGCATGCGCAAAGTCCCGTTCATCGACTCTACGGGTATTCACAACTTGACCAGCCTTTGCGAGATGTCTCAAAAGGAAAAAATAACCATCGTGCTCTCCGGTGTCAACGAAAAGGTACATAAAGTATTACAGAAATCTAGCTTCTATGAGCTGTTGGGTGAAGAAAATATCTGTCCGAATATAAATGTAGCACTGGAAAGGGCCAAGAAGTTGTTATAAAGGGAACTTTCTCAAAATAAAAAAAATCGAAACATCCTAATTTATAAATCATTAAGTTAGAGTACGAAAATCCCCCTATTTTAACCCTTAGTTTATATAAGGACAAAATTAGAGGGATTTTTTCTGCTTGCAGTTTCAATCCAGAAGTTTTTCAATTCTCAAATTCTATTTTGAGGCAGCCTCTTCCTCAAGCTTGCACCGATGAAATTATAGATTTCTTATCTCATCTATAGGAAGTCCGGTGGTTCCGGTTATTATTTCTGTTGCCAGCCCCATCTGCTTCATGTTTCGGGCTATCTCTTTTTGTTTTTCTAATTTGCCTTCGGCTAACCCCTGCTGTAATCCTTGCTGTAATCCTTGCTCTATGCCTTGCTCTATACCTTGCTCTATACCCTGCTCTATACCTTTTGCTATGCCTAACTCCAACCCTTTCTGCTCAGCCGTTTTTATCACGCTGTACCAGTCACGATAATTCTTCAAACTATCTTCATATTCTATCAACTCCACTTTATTGAAGTTTGCTATCTCAGCAGCGCGGAACAAACGTTCGAACACGCGCTCTTGAAGCGCCTGAGGACGATCCATCAGACGCGAGAGATTACGCAGTACAAACATCCATTTATCAAACATGCTTTCCAGTTCATGTTCCTCCTTATTGAATTTGGGCATTTCCAGATAGATGAACGTCAACTTGTCATAAAACACTTTCTTTGTATGTACATCGGCAAGCTTCACTTCGTGATAAAATTGATCAATACCGGAATCATCGCTGAAGATGAAGTTCAAGATACCTATGGTATAGACTGCTTTCAGGCCATAGTCCCAATCCTGTCCCTTAACGGCTTGCTCACGAATGGGAAACGTGGCATAATAGATGCTACGTTCCTTGAAGAAAGCTTGTTCTCCTTTTTGCATCTCTACCAAGAATTTCTCCCCTCGGTTGTTCTCACAATAGATGTCGAACACTGCCCGCCGATCACGCTCTTGCGTCCCCAGATGTTCGGTATTCAAATAGGTGACATCCGTAATTATCTGTTCGCCAGGCAACAATGCATTCAAGAAACTGATGAGCAACTCTTTGTTCAGCTCCGTGCCAAACAATAGTTTAAAAGCAAAATCAGTATAAGGGTTCACATAACGCTCGCGCAATCCTTCACTTCCCATAATCATTTATTCCTCATTATTGGTTCGACAACAACAAAATTATATAGAAAAATCGAGTTTTTCTACACCGGCACAATAAAAACCGAGGCCAACCCTGAAACTCTGCTTCA
>NZ_JAMZEE010000021.1:0-73922 GCF_024704895.1 Bacteroides muris (ex Fokt et al. 2023)
TCAAAGAAAGAAATAATCTGGCGGATACGGAAACCTCTTTAGAAAAAGATTTCAGGCATTTTTAAACAGGCTCTAAATAAAATTATTAATTTATCCATTATTTTTTGCTATATTTGTATTCGTAATACATAAGTCTTTTGTGAACCCTTCGATTAATTAAATTATCATGAAAAAATTTATTTTTTACATTGCCTTAACTGTAACTTCGGCTATACCTGCGAGAGCGCAACAATATTTTGAAAAGCATGTGGTATTTCCATCAGGAGCTACCCTTGAACAAAAAATAGATATGGCTTCAAGACTCGTACCCAGCAAGCAACAGTTGGATTGGCAACAAATGGAGTTGACAGCATTTCTCCATTTCGGAATTAATACCTTTACAGGTCGAGAATGGGGAGAAGGGAAGGAAGACCCATCTTTATTCAATCCCACATCTTTGGATTGTGAACAATGGGTAAAATCTTTGAAAGAAAGTGGTTTCAAGATGGCCATCATTACCGCCAAACATCATGACGGCTTTTGTCTGTGGCCCACTAAAACTACCCAATATTCCGTAACTTCTTCACCATGGAAAGAAGGAAAAGGCGATGTGGTACGCGAATTACGTAATGCCTGCAAAAAATACGGATTGAAATTTGGTGTTTATCTTTCACCATGGGATCGTAATGCTAAATGCTATGGACAAGGTGATATTTATAATCAGTTTTTTATTAAACAACTCACAGAATTGCTCACTAATTATGGTGAAGTACATGAAGTGTGGTTTGACGGTGCTAATGGTGAGGGACCGAACGGAAAGAAGCAAATCTATGACTGGGCTGCCATCGAGAAGACAATCCGCAGTTTGCAGCCCAAAGCCGTAACTGCCATCATGGGCGACGATGTGCGTTGGGTTGGCAACGAAAAAGGGATTGGCCGTGAAACAGAATGGAGTGCCACGGTACTTACTCCTGGTATTTATACACACTCCGAACAAAGGAATAAGGAGATAGGCATTTTTAACCGTTCAAAAGATTTGGGAGGTAGAGAGGTACTGGCACGTGCATCGGAACTTTATTGGTATCCTTCAGAAGTAGATGTATCCATCAGACCAGGTTGGTTTTATCATGCAGACCAAAATGAGCAAGTAAAGCCATTGTCACATTTAGTGGATATTTATTTTAAATCGGTAGGATATAATTCTGTATTGCTACTGAATATACCACCTGACAAACGAGGATTGATTCATGAAACAGATCGTCTCCGGTTGAATGAATTTGCCAGTTATCTGAAAAATACGTTCAATGACAATTTCCTGAAAAAGGGAAACTCATATTGGCAGGCTTCCTCTGGAGAATCAAGAGAATTTACAGTTCAGACAAACGCACTGGTCAATACTTTTATGCTTCAGGAGGATATAGCAAAAGGGCAACGAGTAGAAGATTTCCTATTGGAAGGATGGATGGACAATGCATGGCATAAACTGGCAGAAGGCACCACCGTAGGCTATAAACGCCTGATACGTTTTGATTCATGCCAACCGGAAAAAGTAAGACTGACTATTCGTTCGGCACGAGGCAAAGCCAATTTTCTAAATGCCGGACTATTCTATGCACAACCACTCTCGAACACTAATGCCAAAGTGAAGTTGGGTAATGTGCCAATTTCTCAATACCACATCGTTGGTGATGACAAAGAAGCCGGTAAAGCCATAGACGGAAATCTTCAGAGCGTTTGGCGTACAGAGGGATTGATTCCATTGGTGGTTGACTTAGGCAGTGAAACAGAAATTACTGGTTTCAGCTATGCCCCTGCTACCGATGAAAACTTAGATGGAACAATCTACAAATATAATTTTTATGTAAGTAATGACGGTAAGAAATGGACAAAATGCATTACCCATGGTGAATTCAGCAACATCATGCACAATCCTGTACCTAATGTCGTACAATTCGAAAGAAGTTATAACGGCAGATATTTCAAATTAGAGCCGCTGATGGAAATCAATGCAAAGAATTGCACTTCTATTGCGGAAGTCGGCATATTTGCTTTGACAGTTTTGCAACAAGCTTTATAACCTGGGAGATAAAGGGAACCCTTGAGCAATAAATAGAGGGAAATGAATGGGCACAAAATAAAACCTAGAGCCTGTTTCCCCCTTTCTATTCGTTACATAGCTCGCTATGCTCCCAAAAAATGCTGAATAAGATTAAAACAGATTCTTAGAAGCACGAAGGCGAAAAACTAAAATCATATTAGCTTTTCGCCTTCAAAAAACACGAAGAGCAATCAAGATTTGTATTCCTTCTTTTGCTCGTCACATAGCCCACTATGCTCTTAATCACTCTTTCGCCTGATGCACCGTAAGTTGTGGGAACGGGAAGCCGATGCCCTCTTCGTTGAATACGGAGTAAACCTTCTTGTTCATATCAAAATATACGTCCCAGTAGTCGCCACTCTTTACCCAGACACGGATTACTACATTCACGCTGCTGGCATCCAAGGCATGAAGGGCGACAAACGGCTCGGGAACATTCAGGATACGGCTGTCTTCGGAGATGATACGACGCACGGTGCTTTCCACCTTATCATAATTTTCACCGTATTCCACCCCGATTACCCAATCTACACGACGCGTATCCTCACGGCTGTAATTGGTCACCGTCCCACTGCTCAACGCGCCATTGGGGATATAAATCACCTTATTATCGGCTGTGGTCAAAATCGTATGGAAGATTTGGATTTCACGTACCGTTCCGGACACGCCCTGACTTTCAATCCAGTCGCCTACCTTGAAAGGACGGAACAACAGCACAATCAATCCACCCGCAAAGTTCTGCAAGTTTCCGGAAAGTGCCATACCAACAGCCACACCGGCAGATGCCAACAAAGCTGCAAATGAAGTGGTCTCCACTCCCAACTTGCCGACAACGGCAATAATCAGCAGAACGGTCAGCAAGATATTGGCCAAACTTTTCACAAAACTCTGGATACTGGCATCCACACGCCTTTTTTCCAATAATCTCGCCAGCATTTTCCGGAGAAGGGATATCAAGAATCGCCCCACCACAAAAATGATGACAGCCCCAATGATGCGCCCACCGGCATCCACACTCCAATTTATCAATTGCTGAAGAAATATTTGCAGTTTGCTGAAACCATCGTCAGCAGTTTGGATGGCAAAAGTTGCCATGAATAAGGATAATAACATAACTATACTTTTTTGAAATTAAGCGTACAAAATTAACAAATAACTCAGGTTTTCGTTCACTTAGCTTGTCTTTTTCGACGGAACTCCCTACTTTTGCCCTCGATTTCAACTAAGGGGTGCCCTAATACGACGGGCTGAGATCATACCCATTGACCTGATCCGGGTAGTGCCGGCGGAGGGAAAAACGAGAAAAGTCTCCCCTTTTCTGTATTCATCTAAACGAAACAATTGCAAATGAAAAGACATGCAATGGCAGCCTGCCTCCTGATGGCAGCACTGAGTGTCTGTGCGCAGACACGGGAACAAGACAGCCTGCGGGTGGTGAACCTGCAAGAAGTGGAGGTCATCTCCACGCGTGCCACCAGCAGCACACCGGTGGCATTCACCAACATCGGAAAAGAACAACTGAAAAAACAGAATTTCGGACAAGATTTGCCGTATCTGTTGAGCATGACGCCCTCCGCCATTACCACCAGCGATGCCGGTGCGGGAGTAGGTTACACCACGCTGAGGGTCCGCGGCACAGACGGCACGCGCATCAACGTCACCGCCAACGGCATCCCCATCAACGATGCCGAGAGCCACACGGTGTTCTGGGTCAACCTGCCGGACTTTGCCTCCTCCGTCAAAGACATGCAGGTGCAACGCGGAGCAGGGACCTCAACAAACGGAGCTGGGGCTTTCGGTGCCAGCATCAACATGCAGACGGGTGATTTCTCCATGGAACCCTACGCAGAGTTCAACGGTTCCTACGGCTCCTTCAATACACACAAGGAAACGGTGAAAGTGGGAACAGGACTCATCAATAATCATTGGTCGTTCGATGCACGGCTCTCCAACATCAGCACGGACGGATATATAGACCGGGCGTCCGTAAGCCTAAACTCCTATTACCTGCAAGGAGGATATTACAATGACAATACCTCCATCAAGCTGATAACCTTTGCCGGCAAAGAGCGCACTTACCACGCATGGAACTACGCCAGCAAGGAGGAGATGGAACGCTACGGACGGCGTTATAATTCCTGCGGCTTCATGTACGCCACCGACCGGGAAGGCAACGTGTACGGCAAAGAATATTATAAAGACGACAACGGAGAGAAACATTACCTCACGAACGAAGGAGGCGCCCTGCACTTCTATAACGACCAGACCGACAACTATACACAGAAGAACTACCAACTGCTCCTCAACCACAACTTCACTTCACAATGGAATCTGAACGTCGGCCTGCACTACACCAAAGGCGACGGATACTATCAAGAATATAAAGGCGAACGCTCTTTGGCTGAATACGGTATGTCATTTTTCGAATGCAATGGCAGCAAGGTAGAAGAAAGCGACCTTATCCGTAAGAAAGCGATGGACAACAGGATGGGAGGCGGAATCTTCTCCGTAAGCTATAAATCCAACCGTTTGCATGCCTCACTGGGCGGTGCCCTGAACCGTTATGACGGCGACCACTTCGGCCGGGTGCTTTGGGTAAAGAACTATATTGGCCACCTGAACCCCGACCACGACTACTATCGCAACAACGCCACAAAGAACGACGGAAACATCTATCTGAAAGCCAACTATGACCTGATAAGCAGCCTAAGCGCCTATCTCGACCTACAATACCGCCACATCAACTACAAGATAAACGGA
Source organism: Bacteroides muris (ex Fokt et al. 2023) (assembly GCF_024704895.1). Classification (NCBI taxonomy): domain Bacteria; kingdom Pseudomonadati; phylum Bacteroidota; class Bacteroidia; order Bacteroidales; family Bacteroidaceae; genus Bacteroides; species Bacteroides muris (ex Fokt et al. 2023). The sequence continues at coordinate 4,838 of NZ_JAMZEE010000021.1, forward strand.
CTGAACGACAAGTACAACTGGACTGCCGCCACTCCGGGAATGCAAAAGCTGGACATCGATGAAGATTTTGACTTCTTCAACCCGAAAGCCGGACTGTCCTGGCAACTCAACCGCAATCACCGCTTGTACGGTTCGTTCAGCGTAGCCCATAAAGAGCCGACACGTAACAACTACACCGACGGCTACTTCACCGAATATCCCAAGGCTGAGCGCTTGTTCGACTACGAACTGGGATATACCTTTGCCAACTCATGGCTCCATGCAGGTGCCAACTTCTACTATATGGATTATAAAGATCAGCTGGTACTGACGGGAGAGCTGAACGAGATAGGCGAAGCCATGGCCAGCAACGTGCCCGACAGCTACCGCATGGGTATCGAATTGATGGCAGGCATCCGGCTGGAGTGCGGTATCCAATGGGACATCAACGCCACGCTAAGCAAAAACCGTGTGCAAAACTTCACCGAGACACTCTACGAGAACGAAGAAGTCGGGTCTGAGGCATGGGGCGTCAAACACGGGGATACCCCCATCGCATTCTCTCCCGACTTCATACTGAATAACCGCTTCGGCTATTCATTCAAGGGATTCGAGGCCTCGTTACAGTCGCAATATATCAGCAAGCAATACATGAGCAACGCCAAGCAAAAGGAGTGCACGCTGGATGCTTATTTCGTAAGCAACCTGAATCTCTCCTATACCTTCAAGTTTCCTAAAGTAAAGTCGGTAACCGTAGGATGCACCATCTACAATCTGTTCAATGAAGAATACGAGAATAACGGATACGCAGGCAGCGGATACTACCGCGACGATAAAGGAGAAAAAGCCCGTTACAACTATGCGGGCTATGCCGCGCAGGCGGGAAGGAATGTACTGGGACACATAGCTATTAATTTTTGATGGAACACGGTCTTGAAATCATAGGCACTATTGTCGGGATTCTCTACCTCTGGTTGGAATACCGGGCAAGTATTTATCTCTGGATAGCAGGCATCATTATGCCCGCCGTTTATATCTTTGTCTACTACGAGGCAGGGTTATATGCCGATTGCGGCATCAATATCTACTATCTGGGTGCCGCCATCTACGGCTGGACGATGTGGAAGTACGGAGCGTCCCTACGACGGACTATCCTGAAACGGAAAGGTGCGCCACAAAGGGGAGAAGACAAAAGAATAGAAGAACAAAAGCAGGAACTGCCCATTACCCACATACCGTCGCACTATCTGTTGCCGCTTACCGCCGTATTTGTCGTGGCACTCTTAAGCATTACCTGGATACTGATGAACTTCACGGACAGCAATGTGCCCTGGCTGGACTCCTTCACTACCGCACTGAGCATCGTTGGCATGTGGATGCTGGCACGGAAATATGTGGAACAATGGTGGGCGTGGATTGTGGTAGATGCAGTCAGCGCCGGACTCTACCTCTACAAAGGACTTGATTTTACAGCCGGACTCTACGCACTTTACACAATTATAGCTATCTTTGGCTACTTCAAATGGAGAAAAATGATGAATGGCGACGAGTGATTAACGTTAAACGGATACGCAACAGATTATGAAGGACGAACTTTCAATTTTCAATTCTCAATATTCAATGAACGAAGCCGTGGTTCTGGCAAACGGAGAATACCCTACCGCTCCCCTGCCTTTGAAGATATTGGCAGAAGCGCCATACGTGGTTTGTTGCGACGGTGGAGCGGACGAATACATCCGCCGGGGCAATACTCCCGACGCAATCATCGGCGACGGCGACTCCCTCAGTGATGAAAACCGCCGGAAGTTCGGGCATATCCTACATCGCATCAGCGACCAGGAGACCAACGACCAGACCAAAGCCGTCAACTTCCTGCTGGCGCAAGGCAAACGCTACATCGCAATCATCGGCGCCACGGGCAAACGCGAAGACCATACACTAGGAAATATCAGCCTGCTCATCGACTATCTCCGCGCCGGAGCCGATGTACGCACCTATACCGATTACGGTATTTTCATCCCCTGTCGGGGTACCCGCACCTTCCCAAGTCATCCCAGACAGCAAGTATCCATCATCAACTTCACCGCACGCGGCTTGCATGGCAAAGGATTGGTCTATCCTCTCAGCGACTTCACCAACTGGTGGCAAGGCACACTCAACGAATGCACCGATACGGAATTCACCATCGAAGCGGAAGGAGAATACTTGGTATTCCTCAACGATACCGTTCTCCGCTGATTCTCCTCCCTCTTCTCCCCACCTGGTACGAAGCAGAAAAAGTATACCGTCCTAGCGCGTCAGCAAATAGGCCTTGAAGTTTGCAAAGTCCTTCGGCATCGGCAGGCTCTTCTTCTCACCGCGCATAAAGGTCTGAAGCTTAGCAGGCATTTCTACGGCTTCACCGATAATCTTTTCGACCGTATCCTTGAATTTCGCCGGATGAGCCGTTTCCAGGAACACGCCCGTTTCGCTGGGTTTCAGTCCTTCGGCCAGGGCCCGGAAGCCGCAGGCTCCGTGCGGGTCGAGCAAATAATAGTCCTTCTTCCACACTTCCCGCATAGTTTCGGCAATCTGCTCGTCGGTATAAGCGGCACCGCTGATTTCGGCAGAGATGGCGGCATGACTGCCTCCATAAAGGTCGAGTACGCGGGCAAAGTTGCTTGGGTCGCCCACATCCATCGCGTTGGCAATGGTGGCGATGCTGGGACGCGGCGTATAAATGCCCGTCTGCAAATATTGGAAGAAAATATCATTGCGGTTGTTGGAAGCGATAAAACGCTCCACGGGAAGCCCCATACGCTTACCGAAAAGTCCGGCAGTGATGTTGCCGAAATTACCGCTGGGGACACAGATAACCGGTGAGGAGTCACCCTTCACTTTCTTCAATTGAGCATAGGCATAGAAATAATAGAATGCCTGCGGCAGGAAACGCGCCACATTGATGGAATTGGCACTGGTCAGTTGCAGGTGTTCGTTGAGTTCCCGGTCCATAAAAGCGGATTTGACCAGAGCCTGGCAATCGTCGAACGTGCCATCTACCTCAATAGCCGTGATATTCTGTCCCAAGGTAGTGAATTGCTTCTCCTGAATTTCACTGACTTTTCCCTTCGGATAGAGCACATAGACGTGTATGCCTTCCACACCGAGGAAACCGTTGGCAACGGCACTCCCCGTATCACCGGAAGTAGCCACAAGAACATTAACTTGCTTCTTGCCCTCTTTCTTGATAAAGTACCCCAGCAAACGCGCCATGAAGCGCCCGCCTACATCCTTAAAGGCAAGCGTCGGACCATGGAACAGCTCAAGTGAATAAATATTCTCCGTCACCCAGACCAGAGGGACATCGAAACTGAGTGTGTCATAAACAATCTGTTTCAGCGTATCGGCAGGAACATCCTCGCCAAAGAAGGCATCGGCCACGCGATAGGCTATCTCCTGAAAGCTGAGCGTATCGATGCTATCGTAAAACTCTTGTGGCAGAGTTTTGATTGTAAAGGGCATGAAAAGCCCCTTGTCTGCGGCAAGCCCCTTTACCACGGCCTCTTCAAGAGTGGCTTCGGGGGCTTGTTTGTTGGTGCTATAATATTTCATTGCGGTATTTTTTTATTCACCACAGAGTCTCACAGAATTCTCTATAAATAAAACCCCGTGAAACTCTGTGTTACTCTGTGGTGGAACTCATAAATTCATTAATAAACTCGTCTTCTTTCATCAGTCCGTAACTGCCTTCACAGGCTGCCACTTCATCAAATGTCCGTACTTCGTCAGCCTCGATACCCGGATGCCAGATGAGGAACGGGATAGGTTCGGCCGTATGCGTACGGAGCTCGCAGGGAGTGGGATGGTCGGGCAATACGGAGATGGCAACGGGTTCCTCCCAATCCTTCACAGCCTCATAGATAGGACCTACGGCACGGCTGTCCAGATTCTCAATCGTCATAATCTTCAAGGGGACGTTTCCTTCATGACCAGCCTCATCACTGGCCTCGATATGCAGGTAGACAAAATCATCCGTCCGCAATGCATCGAGGGCGGCAGCCACCTTATTCTCATAGTTGGTATCATAAAGCCCCGTCGCACCTTCTACGGTGATGCGCCGCAATCCGGCATAGTAGCCGATACCGTTAATCAAATCCACGGCAGAAATCACTGCACCACGCTTCACCTGCGGGAACTTGTCTGAAAGGCGCTCCATCTGCGGACGATAACCAGGGCTCCATGGCCAGATGCTATTGGCAGGGTCCTTCCCCTCCGCCTTCCGCTTCACGTTGACCGGATGGTTTTCCAGCAACTCTTGCGAACGGAGAATCAAATCGTTAATCAAGTCGGCAGTCTGCTTCGGAGTAAGTGCTGCCTCTCCTTCGGGGACTGTAATGTTTTCCGTACCCTCCATCGGCTTCACCATCAACGGACGGAAAGGCTTCAAGGGGACATCGTGGGGCGGTGTGCAGTCAATGCGCTTGTCCCCTCCCTTTATTACCAGCAGATGGCGATATTGCACGCCCGTATGGAAACACACACGGTCGTCGCCCAGATGCTTCTGAAGGTATTTCACCAACACATCCGCTTCCTCTGTGGTGATGTGCCCGGCAGAATGATTCCGGATATCGTCTCCCTCGATGCAGATAATATTGCAGCGCATCGCCATCTCACCCGGCTGCAAGTCCACACCGATGCTCGCCGCCTCCAACGGACCACGGCCTTCATACACCTTCGGCAGGTTATAGCCCAGAACGGACATATTCGCCACCTCACTGCCGGGATGAAATCCCTCGGCCACTGTCACCAGCCTTCCCACACGTCCCATACATGCCAGCTTGTCCATATAGGGCGTTGCAGCCGCCTGTAGCAAGGTCTTTCCTCCCAGAGCCTTCACGGGCCAGTCGGCCATACCGTCACCTAATATAATGATGTGTTTCATCTTTCTATTTACCCTTGGGATTAAACGTTTGCAATGCTCATAATATCCGCAAATACCCCTGCAGCCGTTACACCCGCACCGGCTCCGTAGCCTTGTATCATCATCGGATATTCCTTATAACGTGCCGTGGTCAGCAGGATGATGTTATTGCTGCCCTCCAGACCGTAGAACGGATGGTTGGCACAGACTTCCTGTAAACCGACGGATGCCTTGCCGTTTTCCAGTTTGGCTACGAAACGCCAATGCTTGTTCTCGGCTTCCAACACCTTGCGGCGGGCTTCGAAATCGGCATCGAGGTCCGGCACTTTCTTCCAGAAGTCATCCAGGGAGCCTTCAAAGAAGTCATCGGGCACAAACAAGTTCTTCTCCACATCGCTCTGTTCCAAACGATAACCGGCCTCGCGTGCCAGAATCACCAGTTTGCGGATAACATCCTTTCCACTGAGGTCGATACGCGGATCGGGCTCGGAGTAACGTTCCTCTTGTGCCATCTTGATGGTCTTGCTGAAAGGAATGTCTGCACTGATTTTATTGAAGATGTAATTCAACGTACCACTCAGCACTGCTTCAATCTTCAATATCTTGTCACCGCTATGGATAAGGTCGTTAATGGTATTGATGATAGGGAGTCCGGCGCCTACATTCGTTTCAAACAAGTACTTCACACCGCGTTGGCGGGCAATCTGTTTCAGTTCACGGTAGTTCTCGTATTCAGAAGAAGCGGCAATCTTATTGGCAGCCACTACCGAAACATTGTGCAGCAACAAGTCCTTGTAAAGGGAAGCCACGCCTGCACTTGCCGTACAGTCCACAAAGACAGAGTTAAAGATGTTCATACCGATAATCTCATTGCGCAACGTTTCCAGGGAACTGTTCTTTCCTTTCTCCCGCAGCTCCTCACGGAAACGTCCCAAATCGAAACCTTCGCGGCTGAACATGGCCTTGTTTGCATCGGCGATACCCACTACATTCAGTTGCAAGCCGTTCTCCTGCATCAACTTCTGGCGCTGGCTGTGAATTTGCTCTATCAGGCTGCCGCCTACGGTTCCTATACCGCAGATAAAGAGATTCAATACCTGATATTCTGACAAGAAGAAAGAATCATGAATAACATTCAGCGATTTGCGCAACGACTTGTTGTCCACAACAAACGAGATGTTGGTTTCCGAGGCACCCTGCGCACAGGCAATTACATTGATACCGTTACGTCCCAACGTACCAAACAATTTTCCGGCAATACCCGGCGTATGCTTCATGTTCTCGCCTACGATGGCCACAGTAGCCAGATTCTTTTCCGCCTGAATGGGAGAAATCTCTCCCATCTCGATTTCCTTGGCAAACTCCTCGTTCAGTACCTCGCAAGCCAAGTCGGCATCCGCATTGCGCACACCGATAGAGGTTGAATTCTCTGAAGAAGCCTGGGACACAAGGAACACGCTGATGCCATTCTTTGCCAACGCCTTGAAGATACGGTAGTTCACACCGATAACACCTACCATACCAAGGCCTTGCACTGTAATCAGGCTCGTATCGTTAATGGAAGAAATACCTTTGATGGCCTTACTCTGCGGATTGGAAGCCTCTTGCTTGATAACAGTTCCTACCCCCTCCGGATTAAAGGTATTCTTTACCAGAATGGGGATATTCTTGTGGCAAACCGGATAGATTGTCGGCGGATAGACAACTTTCGCACCGAAGTTACAAAGCTCCGTAGCTTCCACATAGCTCAATTCATTGATTGTGTATGCCCCGGAAATCACACGCGGATCAGCCGTCATGAACCCGTCCACATCCGTCCAGATTTCCAGACTGTCGGCATCCAGCGCGGCAGCAATGATTGCCGCTGTATAGTCGGAACCACCTCTACCCAGATTTGTCACCTCGCCCGTCATCTTGTCTGTGGCGATAAAACCCGGAACCAGCACACGCTTGGGCAGGCTGCTGAATGTCTCACGTACCAGCGAATTGGTCAAGTCCGTATCCAGTACATGCTTGGAATGCTTCTTTTCCGTCTTGATAAACTTACGCGAATCAAACCATTCAGCCCCCGTCAACTGGGCAACAATGATGGATGAAAGACGCTCGCCATAGCTCACAATGGTATCGGATGTCTTCTGCGAAAGGTCTTTTATCAGATAAATACCCTGGAAGATGTCCTTCAGCTCGTTGAGCAGCTCACCAATCTGGCGCTGCAAGACAACCTGCGCCTCGCCTGCCGGAATCACTTCCTTAATCATTTCCACATGACGGTGGACAATCTCCCGAAACTCATTCTCGTAATAAGCATCACCGGCTGCCGCCATCTTGGAAGTGTTAATCAACTTGTCCGTGATGCCGCCCAATGCGGACACTACCACGATAACCGGTTCGTCAACTGCTTCTACAATTCTCTTGACGCTCAAAATACTGTTCACGGAACCTACGGACGTTCCGCCGAATTTCATTACTTTCATTTCTCTTTATATTGTTGAGATGGTTGATACAATGTGTCGGAAACAAGCTGCTACAGCTTGCATTGACTTTAATTAAATGGAAAAACTGCTTAAAAATGGTGTAACACGTAGAAACACAAAATACTACCCCTAACCCCTAAGGGTCATGGTCCACATGGATGTGACTGTATGCAGATAGTACTTGTTCATTGTCTCCTGTTTCTATCGTTTATGATAAGTGTTGCAAAAGTAACAATAAAAACATTCAATATATCACTTTTTACGACTTTTTTGCGATAAAAATATAGAAAGGCCCTAAAAAGGCAAGATATATGCACAACTTCCGGCTTACACTTTCACACTTTCCATACCTTTTTTCTGTATATCCGTCCATTCTTTTCTAACATTTTGATACTATTATTAAGATAAATCATTATATTTGCATGAAAAATATGAAAGAAAAGTGCGCATGAACCCAGAAAACACTTCCGTTTTGCTAATATACACCGGCGGAACTATTGGAATGATAGAGAATACAGAGACCGGTGCTCTGGAAAGCTTCAATTTCGAGCAGTTGCAGAAACATGTTCCCGAGCTTCAGAGGTTTGCGTTCCGTATCGACACTTATCAGTTCGACCCGCCCATGGATTCTTCGGACATGGCCCCCGATGCCTGGCGTAAACTGGTACGCATCATCAGCGACAACTACGACCGGTATACGGGTTTCGTCATTCTGCATGGCACAGATACGATGGCCTATACTGCATCCGCACTCAGCTTCATGCTCGAGGGACTGAACAAACCCGTTATCCTGACCGGTTCACAACTGCCCATCGGCGTGCTCCGTACAGACGGCAAAGAAAACCTACTGACCAGCATCGAGATAGCCACCGCCTGCCACGCCAACGGACGGCCCATCGTGCCCGAAGTCTGCATCTTCTTCGAAAACCACCTGATGCGCGGCAACCGCACCACCAAAATGAACGCGGAGAACTTCAATGCTTTCCGTTCCTTCAATTATCCGGTACTCGCTTCCGCCGGTATACATATTAAATATAATAATGTGCAGATTCATACACACGGCACTCCCCGCGAACTGGAGCCTCACTATCTGCTCGATACCAACATCGCCATACTGAAGCTTTTTCCAGGTATTCAGGAAAATGTCGTGGCAGCCATACTTGCCACTGAAGGACTGAAAGCCGTAGTCCTCGAAACCTACGGTTCCGGCAACGCTCCCCGAAAGGAATGGTTCCTACGCCGCCTGCACGATGCCTGCGAACAGGGAATCATCATTGTCAATGTCACCCAATGCAGCGCCGGCACCGTTGAAATGGAGCGTTATGAAACCGGTTACCAACTGATGCAGGCAGGAGTTGTCTGCGGATATGACAGTACGACGGAATCTGCCGTAACCAAGCTGATGTTCCTCCTGGGGCACGATTATCCGCCTGCCGAAATACGCGAACTGATGGGACGGCCGCTGGCAGGGGAAATTACCGTGTGAAGCACAACCATCACCGCACCGGGGTCAGTTCTCCCGTCACAGAATCTATTATGAAACCGCTGACATTGATGTCATTCGGTATCAGCGGATGATTGATAATGGCTTCCACCGTACCTTTTACCGATTTCTCCGTATCTTCGAATCCATATAACCAGGACTCAAAATCCACTCCGCAGAAACGAATCATATCAATCGTCTCCTGCTTGATACCCCGGGTCTTCATATGCTCTATCATCTGGACACTGCTCATATGGCACGCGCCGCAATCGGAGTGGGCAATCACCATAACTTCCGTCACTCCCAACTCATAGATGGCCACCATCAGACTACGGATGACGCTGCCAAACGGATGCGAAATGATTCCACCCGCATTCTTTATCATCTTCACATCGCCGTTCTTTATGCCCAAAGCGGCCGGCAGTAAAGCGGTCAAACGGGTATCCATACAAGAGAGGATGGCAATCTTCTTATCCGGGTATTTATTCGTGATGTATTTCTCATACCCCTTTTCGGCTACAAAACGTCTGTTATATGCAAGAATATCTTCTATCATGGCTTTTATGATATGTTATTGTTTTCTACCCACAAAAATAAAAAAACTCTATGGGAGTCTGCAAGCCCTGCATCGAAAAATTGTACCTTTGGGCAATCATTTTAGAAGGAATGCTCAATTATGGCTAAAGAAAAGACGGTTTATGTATGCAGCAACTGCGGGCAAGACTCTCCCAAATGGGTAGGCAAATGCCCGTCGTGCGGAATGTGGAACACGTATGTGGAAGAGGTGGTGCGGAAAGAAGTGGTGAACAAGCGTCCCGTATCGGGCATAGCAACTGCCAGGGCCAAACCCGTCACCCTCCATGAAATTGTGGCCGATGACGAGCCGCGTATCGACCTCCATGACGCCGAGCTGAACCGGGTACTTGGCGGCGGTCTTGTACAAGGCTCTCTTGTACTGATTGGCGGCGAACCGGGCATCGGCAAATCCACCCTGGTGCTACAGACCGTACTCCGCATACCGGAGAAACGCATCCTTTATGTATCCGGTGAAGAAAGCACCCGCCAGTTGAAACTGCGTGCCGACCGCTTGACAAACACTTCCAGTGACTGCCTCATCGTGTGCGAAACTTCCTTGGAACAGATTTACGTCCACGTCAAGAACATTCGTCCAGACATAGTCATCATCGACTCCATACAGACGATTTCTACCGAAACCCTCGAATCCTCGCCGGGGAGCATCGCTCAGGTGCGGGAATGTTCCGCTTCCATCCTGCGCTTTGCCAAGGAAACGCATACGGCGGTCATCCTCATCGGGCATATCAATAAGGAAGGCAGCATAGCCGGTCCCAAGGTACTGGAACATATCGTGGATACCGTACTCCAGTTCGAGGGCGACCAACATTATATGTACCGTATCCTACGCAGCATCAAGAACCGCTTCGGAAGTACCGCCGAACTGGGTATCTACGAAATGCGGCAAGATGGATTACGACAGGTAAGCAACCCCTCCGAACTGCTGCTGAGCCAGGACCATGAAGGCATGAGCGGCATAGCCATTGCCTCGGCGATAGAAGGCGTCAGGCCGTTCCTCATCGAAACGCAGGCATTGGTCAGCAGCGCTGTATATGGCAACCCGCAACGTTCTGCCACGGGATTCGACATCCGCCGCATGAATATGCTGCTGGCCGTATTGGAAAAACGTGTAGGCTTCAAGCTGGCACAGAAAGACGTATTTCTCAACATTGCCGGAGGATTGAAGGTAAACGATCCCGCCATAGACCTGGCTGTCATCAGCGCCATCCTCTCCAGCAACATGGACACAGCCGTAGAACCGGAGGTATGCATGGCGGGAGAGATAGGCCTGTCAGGCGAAATACGTCCTGTCAACCGCATAGAGCAACGTATCGGAGAAGCAGAGAAACTTGGATTCAAGCGATTCATACTTCCCAAGTATAACATGCAAGGACTGAACACGAAAAAGATTAAAATGGAATTGATACCGGTGCGGAAGGTGGAAGAAGCATTCCGTGCCCTATTCGGATAATCATTATGATACAAGAATACCAACTGCGCGTATTGCCCGAAGTTGCGGCAAACGAGCAACGCCTGAAAGACTACCTAGTACACGAAAAAGGCCTGAACGCACGGGAAATAACAGCCACGCGCATCCTGAAGCGCAGTATCGATGCCCGTCAGCGGACTATCTATATCAATCTCAACGTGCGGGCATATCTGAACGAGATGCCGAAAGAGGACGAATATCAACATACCCCATATAATAATGTAGAAGGAAAACCGCAAGTGATAGTGGTGGGAGCCGGTCCCGGAGGACTCTTCGCCGCTCTGCGCCTGATAGAGCTCGGCCTGCGTCCCGTCATTGTGGAACGTGGAAAGAACGTACGGGAACGCAAGAAAGACCTGGCGCAAATCGGCCGCCAGCAACTCGTCAACCCGGAGTCCAATTACAGCTTCGGAGAGGGAGGCGCCGGAGCCTACTCGGATGGCAAGCTGTACACACGCAGCAAGAAGCGCGGCAATGTAGACAAGATTCTGAACGTCTTCTGCCAACATGGCGCCTCTACTTCCATACTGGTAGATGCACATCCGCACATAGGTACGGACAAACTGCCGCGTGTCATCGAAAACATGCGGAACACCATCATCGAATGCGGTGGCGAAGTTCACTTCGAGACACGCATGGACGCCCTGCTCATAGAGAAGGATGAAGTCAAAGGCATTGAAACGAATACCGGCAAGACCTTCCTCGGCCCGGTGATACTTGCCACCGGTCACTCCGCCCGGGACGTATACCGCTGGCTTGCCGCCAACAACATAGAGATTGAAGCCAAAGGCATTGCCGTAGGCGTACGACTGGAACACCCCGCTGCCTTGATAGACCGGATACAATATCATAACCGGAACGGACGGGGAAAATATCTGCCCGCCGCCGAATACAGCTTTGTAAACCAGGTGGACGGACGGGGAGTATACAGTTTCTGCATGTGTCCCGGCGGTTTTGTCGTGCCCGCTGCCAGCGGTCCCGAACAGATTGTAGTCAACGGAATGAGTCCCAGCAACCGCGGCTCCCGTTGGAGCAATTCGGGAATGGTAGTGGAGTTGCGACCGGAAGACATAGAGCACGACAGTGCGGCTAATTGTCAATTGTCCACAGTCAATTCTCCATTAAGCATGATGTACTTTCAAGAATATCTGGAGCGCCTCTGCTGGCAACAAGGCAATATGAAGCAGACGGCACCGGCGCAGAGAATGGCAGACTTCACTAAGAAAAAATTGAGTTACGACCTGCCAGAAACTTCGTATGCACCGGGATTGGTTTCCTCACCTCTCCACTTCTGGATGCCTTCTTTCATTGCAGAACGCCTGAGCAAAGGTTTCCAGCTATTCGGAAAATACAGCCACGGTTTCTTGACGAACGAGGCGGTAATGATTGGAGTGGAAACGCGTACATCAGCACCGGTACGCATAACAAGAGACAAAGAAACGTTGCAACATATACGCATAAAAGGCTTGTTCCCTTGCGGAGAAGGCGCCGGATATGCCGGAGGCATTGTGTCTGCCGGAATTGACGGCGAACGGTGTGCGGAAGCGGCAAAGGCCTTCTTCAGCTGAGACACTGTTTTGATTTTCTTTTCGTTCATAAAAATAATCCGTACTTTTGCAGAAACAAAAAACGAGAATGACTCCTGAAATAGCAATCATCGACTTCAACACCCTCTCATGCCTGGGACTGCAGAACCTGCTGGAGGAAATCATCCCGACAGCCGTCATCCGCTCTTTCCGTTCCTTTGGTGAATTGATGGATGATACACCTGACATGTATGTGCATTACTTCATTTCTTCACAGATTTACTTCGAGCATACCGCTTTCTTTCTGGAGCGCAAGCCCAAAACCATTGTGCTGGTCAATGGTGAAACCGTTCCCCAACTGTCGGGCATGCCGACGCTGAACATCTATCAGGACGAACAAAACTTGGCAAAGAACATCCTGCAACTGCGCCAATACGGAAACCAATACAGACAAAACCACGAAAAGCCGGCACCTGCCAGGCACTCGGATATGGCAGTAAATACAGCTGCCGGACACGACCTTTCCGCCCGGGAAATAGAAGTACTGGTGCTGATTATCAAAGGACTTATCAACAAGGAGATTGCCGACAAACTGAACATCAGCCAGACTACCGTCATCTCACACCGCAAGAATATCACCGAGAAGCTGGGCATCAAGTCCGTATCCGGGCTGACTATCTATGCAGTCATGCATGGATATGTGGAAGCCGACAGAATATAATCCTACAACCGGAATACATCAGAAGCGGAGTTCTTCAGAAAGGCTCCGCCCCAATCAATATACTTATATGTTAAAACTTAATCGTTCCGTCATGGGGTAAAAATCGTTCCACCATGGTGGAACGATTTTTACCCCATGACGGAACGATATTTTCTATGTGATGGAACGATTCATGATTGGCACTCCAAGAACGAAATCCTAATAAATGAGGATTGCCTCTTCCGAAAGAATCCCTTTACTTTGCAAGCGCAAAAAAACAGTTTATGAACAGACATAGAATTTTAGCCGGTGTCTTCTGCCTTTTGGCAACCGGCAATGTACTTGCCGAAGAGGCAGACACTTTGAAAGTGGTGGATGTGGAGGAAATAACCGTCATTGCTGCCCCAAAAGAGAACCGGAAACTGCGCGAGCAGCCCGCTGCCGTCACCCTGCTTTCGCAACAAGACATGCAGAACGCACAAGTAAACTCCATCAAGAATCTGACGTCCGTAGTGCCCAATATGTTTATCCCCGACTACGGCTCGCGACTGACTTCGGCTGTCTATATCCGCGGCATAGGTTCGCGCATCAACACTCCCTCGGTAGGACTTTACGTGGATAACATTCCTTATATAGACAAGTCGGCCTTCGACTTCAGCTACGCCGACGTGGAGCGCATTGACGTGCTTCGCGGTCCGCAAGGCACGCTCTACGGACGCAATGCCATGGGCGGGCTGATAAAGGTACACACCAAATCCCCCTTCTCCTACCAAGGAACGGACTTCCACGTGGGGGCAGGCACGCACAATGCCTATAACACCTCGTTGACCCACTATCACCGGCTTTCGGAACGGTTCGCCTTTTCTGCCGGAGGATTCTACGACTACCAGGGAGGATTCTTCCGCAACACGGTGAGAGACGAGAAAGCCGACAAGGGGCAATCGGCAGGCGGACGCTTCCGTGCCATCTACCTCCCCTCGGACAACTGGAAGGCAGACCTGAACATCAACTACGAATACAGCGACCAAGGAGGATATCCCTACTTTTACCTGGGCAGTCTGGCCCCTGCCGGACAGAAAGAGGAACTGAAACCCTACATCGGCAAAATCTCCAACGACGAGGCAAGCAGTTACTACCGCAACCTGCTGAATGCCGGACTGAACCTGGAATATCAAGCCCGTAACTTCACTCTGAGTATGGTCACCGGCTATCAATACCTCAAAGACCGCATGTTCATGGACCAGGACTTCAGCCCCGCCAACATCTTCAACATCGAGCAGAGGCAGAAGATGAACACCCTCTCCGAGGAAGTTGTCCTCAAGTCGAGGCCCAACCGCCGCTGGCAATGGACCACCGGTGCCTTCGGATTCTATCAATGGCTGCACACGGACGGACCGGTCGTGTTCCACAAGGAAGGCATCGACCAGGTGATAGAAGGAAACGCGAACAATGTATTCGCCGGGCTTTCGGGAGCACCGGACATGCACCTGACCATCAACGACCAAAACATGCGGGTAAGCGGCAGTTTCGACACACCCACACTAAGCGGAGCCATCTTCCACCAGTCCACCTTCAACGACCTGCTGACAGAAGGACTGTCCGCTACAGTCGGCCTGCGTCTGGATTATGAAAAGATACGGATGGACTATAATTCAGCCTCTACTCCTACCGATTTCGACTTCAAAGTGACAGTCAACAAGCCAGGCATGCCATTCCCCATCATCATCGGAAACGCCTCGCCGCTGCGAGGCAATGCGGCCTATCAAGGAAAGGAGTCGACGGACTACGTACAGCTGTTGCCCAAATTCGCCCTGCAATACGAGTGGAGCAAAGGAAACAATGTATATGCCACCGCTACCCGAGGATACCGTTCGGGGGGATACAACATACAGATGTTCTCCGACCTGATTACCGGCGTATTGAGCAATTCGATGATAGACGCCATCGCTGCGGACGAGAACCTGAAGATGATAAACCTGATGATTGATGTGAACACCATCAAACAAAAGGTACCGGAAGTACGTGAAGCAACCCGCTACAAGCCCGAATATACCTGGAATTACGAGGCAGGTATGCACCTCACGCTTTGGGAAGACCGTCTGCTGGCCGATGTCTCCGCTTTCTATATGGACACCCGCGACCAGCAAATATCCAAATTCGCAGAAAGCGGACTGGGACGCATTACTGTAAACGCCGGAAAAAGCCGGAGCTACGGAGCCGAAGCAAGCCTGCAGGCTGCCCTGACCGACGCGTTCACGCTGAATGCCTGCTACGGATATACATACGCCACCTTCAAGGAGTACGTCGGCAATGCCCGTATCAACGAAGAACTCCAGGAAGTGAGCTACAACGGCAAATATGTACCGTTTGTCCCCAAGCATACCATGAACGTGGGCGGGCAGTACATCTTCCGCATCCGTCCGGGACGCTGGCTGGACCGTATCCGGTTGAGCGCCAACTATACCGGCGCCGGACGTATCTACTGGACGGAAGAGAACACCGTGAGCCAAGCCTTCTACGGCACGCTGAACGGACGCATCAGCTTCCAGAAAGGGCATGGACAGATTGACTTCTGGGTACGTAATGCACTCGACAAAGATTACGCCTCCTTCTATTTCGAGAGTATGGGAAACGGATTCATGCAGAAAGGACGTCCCGTGCAGGCAGGGATAGAACTGCGATGCAGATTCTGATTTATTCATTAATCGCTCCGCAATGCGGGCAGACTCCTTTTTCCCTCAGTTTCTGCCCGCATCTGCCGCAACGATAGCGTGAAGCCAGCAGCGAAACACGAAGCCTTTTGAAGAATACCCATACAAAAGCAGCCAAAAACAAGTATCCGACATAGATGGATGTAGCAAGGATAAAGAAGAAATAACAGAAGATGCAGCAGGAGGCCAGCCCCAACAGATAGAATACGGCAGCTGCCGGTGAAAGCTGGCGGAACAAGTCATCGAGCACTGCCAGCAATACCACAATGAACAACCAGAAACCCATCAGAAAAGCAGAAAGCACAAGCGGCACCTTGAACGGAGACAAGGTAGGATTGAAGTAGAAGTGCTGCCACGTTTCCGGCGCAAAAACCTGAACAGACTCATAAATAGTGGCACAAGACGCCATCAGCAAGCATAGCAACAACGGATAGAGACTGTCTATGTCATTGAAGTACACCATCTTCAACTGCTTGCGCCGGAAAGCATGGAACAGCCAGACCGCCACGAACAAGGCAAAAATCATGATGAAATAAGAGACATGGGTATCACTGAACAAGTAGATGGCCTGCGAAATACTGTCCGTAGGAATAAAAGCATGCAGCATCTCGGACTCCCTCAGCCATCCCTGCACCTCCTGCGAATGGGCAAGCTTCACCCATACACTGTCCACGCTGTCGGCAGGGTGGATGGCAAACTCCGCGACAACCACGCGGTCTCCCCGATGAAGCATGTTATAGCAGTCTTTCACGGGCAGGCAAGCCAAATTCACGGAATCCGCCAGCACTTCCAGATTGGCGTTCCAGGTATAATGCCGCTCAAAAAGACAAGTCAGCGAATCACGCGTTTCCTCAGACAGATTCTCATCTTCAAGATTAGGACGGGGATAATGGCAGGAAACTAAAGCTATGAAGCATGAAAAATAAAGAATGAAGAACAGGAGAGAACGCAGTGAGCGCAAAGGATGCTTGTCTCTACCCGCTTCCCGGCACCGGTCATTTGCCAGCCTTTTATTACATTTCCGTTCCTCACTACTCATTTTCAAGCATTTGTTAGTAACACCTCATTTTTCATTAAAGCGGTTCTTGATGAGCAAGGACTTTCATCTGGCAATTCTTGCAGTCAAACGACAAACGGAAGCGCTTGCCGTCCGTTCCAACCAAATAATACGGTTCTCTATAAGGAGAATGTCCTTTCTGATAGGAGGGACACCATCCCATACTGAAACGCAGACAATGCTTGCAGAACATGAGTACAGCATCCGGAACCGCTTGCACCTCGTAGGCAGGCGCTATAGACGAAAGTCCATGCTCATGGTAGAAACTCCGGGCAGCACTGTTCATCACATTGCCCAAATAGGTCAGCGAAGTAGCCGGGAAAACATGGCTTGTCGGTTTCCAGACGGCCAGCTCACGACGACAAGTAACACGCCGGGCCACAATCAGCTTATCTATCACCTGCCGGCGCCAGTCTGCCACCACAGAAGCAGGAAGGAACCAGTTCGCAGAAAGATTGAGCCTGATACCCGACGCCTCTTCTGACAGATGCCCGGCTACCTCGAAAGGGGTATTTCCCAACTTAACCAGTTGGCTGCGCAGGTTATCCGCCTGCGGTGTACGTGCCAACTCCTTCGGATAAGGGAAAGAGAGTGTCACGCGGTTATCATCTTCGTCCGCAGCCGTCAGGCTGAATCCGAAAGAAGTATCTGCCAACTCCCAACAAACACCTATTTTACGTTCGGAAGATTTACGGGTAAGGGCACGTTCAAACTCCTGGTCGAAGTTACGATAAAGCCGGGTACGCGATCTGATACGAGGCACTTCCCCTGCCAGATAGAGCTTGTTGCCATCCACCCGGTTGATACGGAAACCTTGCAAACGTCCCTGCTCATCCAGAAAACAGACACCGTCTCCGTTGTGGAAAGGCTTTACACCGGCCACAGTGAGATAGCCTCTGCGCTGCTCCTTCAAGGTGCCCATCTCTTCTCCCAAAGATTTGGGCGTATCGAATGAAGTAATTTCCCCTCCTCTTCCTTGCAGGAAATAATGAGTGAAACCACGACTGAAACTCTTGTCCAACTGTGGCCGGAAATCAAAACGGCAGGTGCCTGAAGAAGCACGGGCATATTCCTTGCGACGGGCAAAGATGGCATCTAGTTTCCTACGGTAAGCCGCCGTCACATTCTTCACATAGGTCACATCCTTTAAACGGCCTTCTATCTTCAGGGAAGTGGCTCCGGCATCCAGCAGTTCTTCCAACACCTCGCTTTGGTTGAGGTCTTTCAAAGAAAGCAGATGCTTGTCGTGCACAATGGTCTTGCCATCGGCATCTGCCAGGCTGAAGGGCAAACGGCAGAATTGCGCACATTCCCCCCGGTTGGCACTCCGTCCGAAACAGGCCTGGCTGACATAGCACTGCCCGCTATAACTGACACAAAGAGCCCCGTGTACAAAAACCTCGAGCGGCACGTCGGGACAAGCCTCGTGGATACCGCGTATCTCCTGCAACGACAACTCGCGTGCCAGCACAACCTGACGGAAACCGGCATCGGCAAGAAAACGTACTTTCTCCGGCGTACGGTTATCCATCTGCGTACTGCCATGCAACGGGATGGGTGGCAAATTCAGCCGCGTAATCCCCATGTCCTGCACAATCAGCGCATCCACCCCGATGCGGTACAATTCCCAAATCATCCTCTCCGTCTCCTTCAGCTCTTCTTCTTTCAGAATGGTATTGACCGTCACATAGATACGGGCATTATACAAATGGGCATGCTCCACCAAGACTGCAATATCCTCCAAAGAGTTGACGGCAGCGGCACGCGCACCGAACTTGGGTGCACCGATGTAGACCGCATCCGCTCCATGATTCACGGCTTCTATGCCACACTCCAAATTCTTGGCAGGAGCCAGCAGCTCTATTTTACGTTGTTTTATCATTTGTTCAGTTACAAATTACTCACGACTCATTCTATATCGTTGATATTATACGGCGTCTCCTGATATACGAAATAATTCAGCCAATTGGAGAACAACAAATTGGCATGGGCGCGCCAACGCACCAGCACTCCTTTGTCCGGGTCATCGTCCACATAGTAGTTACGGGGCATCTCGATGGGCAGGCCCTTATTCAAGTCACGTCGATACTCTGTGTCCAGCGTCAACGGAGAGTATTCCGAATGGCCGGTCACGAAGAACTCACGCCCTCCACGGGCCACTGCCATATATACACCGGCATCCTCCGACTCGGAAAGCAACGTCAATTCCGGAATCTTCAGTATATCTTCCCGGCGCACTTCCGTGTGACGGCTATGCGGCACATAGAACATATCATCAAATCCTCGGAAAATGGGATGCAACGGCTGCAGGGTACGATGTTCAAAGATACCGAACATCTTCTTATCCAGTGCATGCTTCGACACTCCATAATGATGATAGAGCCCTGCCTGCGCCGCCCAGCAGATATAGAGAGTAGAGGTGACATGCGTACGTGCCCAGTCGAATATCCCGGTAATCTCATCCCAATAAGTCACCTCCTCAAAATCCATCTGTTCTACCGGAGCACCGGTGATAATCATGCCGTCGTACTTTTCATCGCGCATCTTGTCAAAGTCCGTATAGAACGCTTTCATGTGCTCCATCGGAGTGTTCTTGGAAGTATGGCTTTTTATCTTCATGAACGATATTTCCACCTGAAGCGGAGTATTGGAAAGCAGACGCACCAAGTCCGTTTCCGTCGTAATCTTTAGCGGCATCAGGTTCAGAACAACGATACGCAACGGACGGATATCCTGCTGGGTTGCCCGGGAATTGTCAATAACAAAAATATTCTCTTCTTTCAGCAACTCGATAGCAGGTAGTTTATCGGGTAAATTTAAAGGCATGAGCTTATATCTATGGTTTAACTTATTACTGTCTATGATTTTAGCGTGTAAAGTTAGGCAAAAAATCAGAGTGTGATAAATAAACTATAAAAGTTTTATTGATTTATCCCTCTTTATTTAACACGTTTCCTTATATTTGCGCCCGAACCTTATAAAAATTATTAAAAAACAAGATTTAAAAGCACTGCAGCATCAAGCATGATGCCGATAATTAGCATTCAAAAGCGTAAAAGACTTTTCCATACCAGTTATAGCTCTGCTAAATCCTCATTTTAAGACAAGGTCTATTAAGTATAACTGGGAAAGCGGAAAAACCGTTGCCCCGCAATAATAATATAATGAAAAAACTTATTCTTGCAAAAGGAGTCTTAGCAGCCTCTTTATTCTGCTGTATGTCCTTAGGAAATACAGCTTGTGTGAATCGGATTGATGAAGAACCAGAAGTGGAAATTAAGGAAGGGACGATACCTATTACGTTCTCTATCAAAATGGAAAAGGCAAACACCAAGGTCACAAACACCACCTTTGAAAAAGGAGACAGAATGGGTTTGTTTGCAACCACTTCCTCCGGCTCCATCAAGGGAAAACGGTATATTGACAATCTGGTTCTGGAATATACGGAAGGCTCCACACTGGTTGCCAAAAAGACAGTATTCTATCCGGAAGGAGATGTACCACTGGACTTTATCAGTTACCACCCTTACCAAACCGAAGGGGTAGCCGCCGGTACGTCCGTCCTTCCCGTATCCGTACAGACAGACCAAAGCAATGAGAAGAACCGCGCACAAAGTGACTTTTTGGTAGCCAAAGCGCAAGGAATCACCAATAAGACCAAATCTGTAACCTTGGAGTTCCAGCACAAGCTGTCCAAACTGGCAATCTCTTTGACTCCTGACGCAAGCAACTCCGCCAATGATTTGCTGAAAGCCAATCCGCGCATCATCGCAACCGGGCTCAAGACCTCGGCCGATTATAATCTGGAGGACGGGACTTTCAGTAATCTTGCAGGAACACAAGACATCATAGCCTCCGGCGAGTGGAACGTCAAAGACAACAAACTTACCGGCAAGGAATTCATCATCATACCCCAAACGATAAACGACGGCAAACAATCCTTCATTATGGAGTGGAACGGACGTATATACAGTTGTGCAATACCCGACGTGGAAATGAACAGCAGCACCCAATGTACCATCAACATATCAGCCATGCAGAGCAACAGCAACGTACTGAGCAGTTTTGCCGGAGAAATCAAGGAATGGAGCAGCCTCCCTCCCATTGACACCGACAATATGGAAGATTACACTGCCATACATATCTCCGCTCTCTCCTTTTCTCTTTCAAATGTATACAGAATTTATCACGAAGGAGTACCCGTTGCAGAAGTATGTAGGGAATATCTCAAATCAGCGTCATTGACTTCCAGAGCCATCATAGCCTATCCCGTAGACGAAAATGAAAAGACCGACCTGAGCAATGGAATCATCCTACAGCTTGCAGACCGCAACGACACCATCTGCGGAGGAAAGATAAGCTGGAATACAGACGATTATGGATTCACCTATACCAAAGGAAAATCTACCGGCATAGATAAGCTCTATATAGACAACAACCATAAGCTGCTTCTGGAAAAGCCGGAAAACGCCATCAAAGTGAATGTGGCATGCTACACTCTTCGAGACATCAGAAAAGGAGTGTCTACCGAATACCCCGTTGTCAAGATTGGAGCCCAATACTGGATGGGTGGAGAGCTCCATGCCACCACCTACCGTGACGGAACTCCCCTGAAAAAACAGATTGACTTGGGAACGGACAAAGCCGGATATTACAAGCCGGACAAATATGATATTTATTTTTACAATGGAGAAGCCATACTGGCAGGAGAGTTGGCTCCCGAAGGCTGGAAAATTCCATCGGATGCAGACTGGGAGCAACTGAAAAACTACACCGACAACGATACCTCCATACTAAAAGCAGGAGAATGGCAGGTAATGGTATCCGGCGAAGTTGTCCCCGTCAACAACCATACCCGATTCAATGCTTTCCCCGTAGGAATGTGGTACAACAAGAGCCACAACAGCCCAAACAAGATGACCGCCTTTTGGAGTTGGGACTACACAAAGCATACACTTTCGGAAAGCACCTTTTACTTTCTCGGCGAAAGCAACGAGTTTGTCAAAAGCACCGCCCATGTCACCGGCAAGCCCTATTATAAAGCCCTTTCCATTCGCTGTATAAAAGAATAGCCGGCAATTCCGGCATTTCTCATTTCTTTTTCGTATTTTTGTTCCCAATGTGCAAGTTTCTTGCCAACCGGACAAAGATAACGAAAAAGAAATGAGAGTAATCGACCTGATAAACAGTAACGAAAGAACAGCTTTTTCCTTTGAAATATTGCCACCACTGAAAGGTACAGGCATCGAAAAGCTGTATCAGACCATAGATACGTTACGGGAATTCGACCCTAAATATATCAACATCACCACGCACCGCAGCGAATATGTGTACAAAGACCTCGGCAACGGATTGTTCCAGCGGAACCGCCTGCGCCGCCGCCCCGGAACCGTAGCCGTAGCCGCTGCCATCCAGAATAAATACAACATCACCATGGTGCCACACATCCTTTGCAGCGGCTTCACCCGCGAGGAGACGGAGTACGTGCTGCTCGACCTGCAATTCCTCGGCATCACCGACCTGCTGGTACTTCGTGGGGACAAGGCAAAGCACGAATCCTCGTTTATCCCCGTGGGCAACGGTTATCACCACGCCATCGAACTACAGGAACAAATCAATAACTTCAACAAAGGCATCTTTGTGGACGGCTCCGAGATGAAAGTCACCAATACCCCGTTTTCATACGGTGTGGCATGCTATCCGGAAAAGCATGAAGAAGCTCCCAACATGGATACTGACATCCACTGGCTGAAGAAGAAAATGGAAATGGGTGCGGAGTATGCCGTGACCCAGCTCTTCTACGACAACCGGAAATATTTCGACTTCGTGAAGCGCGCCCGTCAAGCCGGTGTCACCATCCCGATTATCCCGGGCATCAAGCCCTTCAAGAAGTTGTCACAACTTAGCATGATACCCAAGACGTTCAAAGTAGATTTGCCCGAGGAACTGACCCAAGAGGTTCTGAAGTGCAACACCGATGCGGAAACTCAGCAAGTGGGTATCGAATGGTGCGTGCAGCAGTGCAAAGAGCTGATAGCCCATGGCGTCCCAAGCCTCCACTTCTACTCGGTAGGAGCCACAGACAGCATCAGGGAAGTAGCCAAACAAATCTACTAAACAATGGATGACTGATAGTTGACAATTGGCAACTGGCAGTGTCACAAGTAATAACTCATAACTAATTAACCCGTGTTCAGTTTCAAGGAGATAATAGGTCAAGAGGCAGCCAAACAAAGGCTGATACAAGAAGTGCAGGAAGGACGCATCCCCCACGCACAACTTTTCTGCGGCTCTGCCGGAGTAGGAAAACTCCCATTGGCACTTGCCTATGCCCGCTATCTCTGCTGTCCCCACCGGACGGAAACCGATGCATGCGGCACCTGCCCTTCCTGCGTGAAATGGAACAAGCTGGTGCATCCCGACGTACACTTCGTATACCCTATCGTCAAAAGCGCCAAAGGGAAAAAGGAAGTCTGCGACGATTATATCGCCAACTGGCGACGCCTTCTGCTGAACAGTCCCTATTTCGGGCTGAACCATTGGCTGAACGAAATGGATGCCGAGAACGGACAAGCTATCATCTACGCCAAAGAGAGTGATGAGATAACTCGCAAACTCAGCCTGAAGTCCAGCGAAGGAGGTTACAAAGTGACCATCGTATGGCTACCCGAAAAAATGCACGAGGTCTGCGCCAACAAGCTACTGAAGCTACTGGAAGAGCCACCCGAAAGAACGATATTCCTCCTCATCTCCGAAGCTCCGGAAATGATACTGCCTACCATCCTCAGCCGCACGCAGCGCTTCAACATCCCCAAGATTGAAGAAGCCGACATAGCCGAAGCCCTGCAGCAGAAATACGGAGTGCAGCCCCGCGACAGCGAGACGATAGCCCATCTGGCAAACGGCGACTTCATCAAAGCGCTGGAAACCATCCACCTGAATGAGGAGAACGAACTGTTCTTCAATCTCTTTGTCAGCTTGATGCGTCTCTCCTACCAGCGCAAGATACGGGAAATGAAACAATGGAGCGAGCAACTTGCCGCCATGGGACGCGAACGGCAGAAAAACTTCCTGGACTACTGCCAGCGTATGACCCGCGAGAACTTCATCTACAACCTGCATCGTAAGGAGATGAACTACATGACGTTGCCCGAACAAAACTTCGCCACCCGTTTCGCCCCCTTTGTCAACGAACGGAATGTCATGGGTATCATGGACGAACTAAGTGAGGCACAACGCCACATCGAGCAGAACGTAAACGCCCGCATGGTGTTCTTCGACTTCTCGCTAAAGATGATTGTGCTGTTGAAACAATGAAAGGTGGCAAAACAATGAAATGCAAAGTATCAAATAGTAAATAGTCAAATAGTAAATAAATCAGATGATGGAATTTAAACTACATAACGGAAGCGGAGGCCTGTGCTGCAAGAGTTGCGGCAGGCAGGACAAGCAACTGAACACCTACGACTGGCTGGCAGACATTCCGGGCAATGCCAATGAAAGTGAGCTGGTAGAGGTTCAGTTCAAGAATACTCGCAAGGGTTATTTCCGCAACAGCAACAAGATACCTCTGGAGAAAGGCGACATCGTAGCCGTAGAAGCCACCCCCGGACATGACATCGGTGTGGTAACCCTGACCGGACGACTCGTACCGCTACAAATGAAGAAGACCAATATCAAGTCCGAGGCAGACATCAAACGCATTTATCGCAAGGCGAAACCTGTGGATATGGAGAAGTACAACGAGGCAAAAGCCCGCGAACACTCAACCATGATACGTTCGCGTCAGATAGCCTTAGACCTCGACCTCAACATGAAGATTGGCGACGTGGAATATCAGGGAGACGGCAACAAGGCCATCTTCTACTACATCGCCGACGAGCGGGTGGACTTCCGCCAGCTCATCAAAGTTCTTGCCGACGCCTTCCACGTACGCATCGAGATGAAACAGATAGGCGCCCGCCAAGAAGCAGGACGCATCGGTGGCATCGGTCCTTGCGGACGCGAACTCTGCTGCGCCACCTGGATGACCTCCTTCGTATCGGTATCTACCAGCGCGGCGCGTTTCCAAGACATATCCCTGAATCCGCAGAAGCTTGCCGGCCAATGCGCCAAGCTGAAATGCTGCCTCAACTACGAAGTGGACTGTTACGTGGAAGCACAAAAGCGTCTGCCCTCACGTGAGATTACCCTGGAAACGAAGGATGGCGAGTTCTTCTTCTTCAAGGCTGACATCCTGAGCAATCTGATAACCTACTCGAGCGACAAGAATATCCCCGCCAACCTGGTGACCATCAGCGGCAGACGGGCTTTTGAGGTCATCGGCTTGAACAGACGCGGCATCAAGCCCGACAGCCTGACAGAAGAAAACCATCGCTCCGAACCTAAAAAGCCGGTAGACTTGCTGGAACAAGAGAGCCTCACCCGCTTTGACCGTAACCGTAAAGGCAAGGGTGGCGGTGACGGCAACGGTGGCGAAAACAGCAACAACAACCGTAACAGGAAAAAGAAAAAGAGTGGAAACGGTCGTCCGCAACAGAGTGCTCCCCAAGCCAACAGTCAGAGAGAACAATCTTGGCAAGACCGGCAACCGAGGCAAAAACAAGACCGGCAAGCATCCAAACTGGGTGACCAGCAACAAGGCGAACGTCAACAAAGGAACAATAACAACCGTCGTCCGCCCCGTAACAATAAGCCTAAACCTCAAGGTGAAAGACCTGCCCAAAATGACAAACCGACTCAAGAATAGAAATCTCTGCCTGAAAGGTATCATACTACTGTTTGCCGCAAGCCTGCTGAGCGCTTGCGACAAACAGACTGTATACCATTCCTTCCAATCCCTCCCCACCAAAGGCTGGTTGCGCAAAGACACACTCTCTTTCGACGTGAAGGTCACCGACTCACTGACCTATTACAAACTGTCTTTGGAAGTTCGTAACCGAAGCAACTATCCTTATCAGAATCTACCTCTATCCATCTGCTACACCACCACAGATTCCATCCCGGCACCTGCAGACACCATACAGCTAATTCTGGCAGACAAAGAAGGAGTCTGGAAAGGTGACGGCTGGGGAGGTCTCTATCAGACTGCCGTTTCCGCAGGAAGCATTCGAATCGGCAAACCCGGCATCTACCTTTTTAAAGTGGCCTATACGCTACCGGACGACAGACTGCAAGGAATCAACGACATCGGAATCAAACTGAAGAGATAGGAGCTCCCTATTCTGCTTTATTACCTTTTCTAACAACTGTCTCAATCTCCCACTCACATCTCCTCGAAGGGGAAACTGACGAGGTCTCATAACCGGCCCTCTTACCTCATAGCGTTACGTCTTTTACGCCAAGATGTAACGGCCATTACACCAAAATGTAAAAGGCGTTACAATACAGCGTAAAGAACGTTACAATATGATGTAAACAATGTATAAATGCAATACAATGACAATCAAGCCCATTCGCATATTCCACAAGAAAACGGAATCACAACTAAATTCGGCGATTACGTCCCGCATCAATCCGTAGGAAGATAAACAACAGGATAGTGAACCCCCAAAGAGACGAACCTCCATAACTGAAGAAAGGCAATGGGATACCGATAACAGGAGTCAGTCCCAGCACCATACCTATATTGATGAATAAATGAAATAAGAATATGCTAAGCACAGAGTAGCCGTATACCCGGCCAAAGGGAGATTGCTGCCGCTCGGCCACAGCAATCAGCCGTAAGACAAGAATAAGGAACAGTAACAGTACAGCCGTAGACCCTACGAATCCTTCCTCCTCGCCCACGGTGCAAAAGATGAAGTCCGTATCTTGCTCCGGCACATACTTCAGCTTTGTCTGCGTACCGTTCAAGAAACCTTTGCCGGTCAGGCCCCCGGAGCCAATGGCTATCTTCGACTGGTTTACGTTATAGCCGGCACCTGCAAGGTCCTCCTCCATGCCAAGTACCACCTTGATACGTATCTGCTGATGAGGTTCCAGCACTTTATTGAAGAAGTAGTCGCTGGAGTAGAGAAAACCTATCGAACCCAAGGCAAACAGCCCGATTAGAAAATAAGATAAATGGCGCTCGCTTAAAGAAAGAAAGATAAGATACCCGACAACAAGTGCACAAAGCCCCCACTGTACCCACACCAAGTTGAAGGGTACCACGTATTCCGAAGTCAGATAAGCCACAAGTAGCAGTCCCAACGAACCACCAATGATATTCCGCGTGGGTTCCCAACGCTTTTTATAAACCCACACCATGCCTCCGGCAAAGAGCAGCACCATCAGCAGCACGGCAAACTCTCCGATAGGCGTCGGCGTATCGGCAATCATTACCGCATCAAAACGGATGCCCACTACAAAGTAGACCACCGCACATATACCCGAAAAGAGCACCACGCCCGGCATTCCCTCCCGATAAAGCATCAGAAAAAATGCAGAGTACACCAATGCCGAACCCGTCTCCCGCTGCAGGATAATCAGCAACATGGGGAAGAGAATCAGAAAAGCCAGCATAAGGAAGCTTTTCCAGTTCTTCATCGTAAACGAGTAGGCACTCATATACTTGGCCAGCGCCAGCGCCGTGGCAAACTTAGCAAATTCCGCCGGTTGCAAACTGACCGGTCCCAGGATAATCCACGACCGCGATCCTTTCGTGTCGGGCGCAATGAATATCGTGACAATCAGCAACAGCATCAGCCCTATATATATAAGGTAGGAGAACATGTCATAGAGGGAATCGTCCAGCATCAGCAATACAAACCCCAGCCCGAAGGAACATATAATCCAGACGAACTGCTTGCCGGCACGGGTGGAGAAGTCCAGAAAGTCACGGTCACCATAATCATAACTCGCTCCACAGACACTGAACCAGCCGAATACAATCAGCAGCAGGTAAACGACAATCGTCACCCAGTCCAATGATTTCCACATACTATCTTTCCGCGTCACCAATTTATTCACTATTTTACGATTTACAATTTACGATTGGAGTTACTCATCCTTGATTCCTCTCCATCATCTCTCCTCATCACCGTAGAGTATCACACGGTTGCTGAATTCTTCTGCCCGTATCTCGTTCTCGGGCGACAGTTTTCCATGCAGGTACTGATCCATCATCATTGCACCGATAGGCACTCCATACGTAGCACCGAAACCACCGTTCTCCACATACACCGCAATGGCTATCTTGGGATTATCCATCGGGGCAAAGCCCATGAAAACGGAATGGTCTTTGCCACGGTTCTGCGCCGTACCCGTCTTACCACACACCTCTATACCGGGCAAGATAGCACCTGCCACACGGCATGTCCCTCCCGTAACGGCGGCACGCATACCCTTCACCACCATCTCATAATACTCACGGTCGACAATGGGATAGCGGGGATTACGATAAAGAGTGTCGAGCTCATTGTCCTCTATCTCCTTTACGATATGCGGAGTGATGAAATGTCCCCGGTTGGCAATGGTCGCACCCAAATTAGCAATCTGCAACGGAGTAGCGGTAATCTCACCCTGCCCGATGGAGATACTGATAACTGTCAGCCCGTTCCAAGAGCCCCGATACGTCTTATCATAAAATTGGGCATTGGGAATAAAGCCACGCTGCTCACCAGGAAGATCGGTACCGAGCCGATAGCCGAACCCCTGCGACACCATGTGGTCTTTCCATACCGTAATCGCATTCTGTGGCGAACCATACTTCTTGTCACCGAACATACGGAACAGCCCCCAGCAGAAATAAGAGTTACACGAAGTGGCGATGGCAGGTACCAGTGGCAACGGGGAGCCATGCGCATGGCATCCTACATGCAAACTTCCATAGTTGAAGCCATGCGCACAAGGATAAGCCGGATAATCCTCATGAATAATCTCTTCCTGAAGGAACGTCAGCGCCTGAGCCGTCTTGAAAGTAGAACCCGGAGGATATGCCCCCATAATGGCACGGTTCAGCAAAGGTTTCCGCTTGTCCATCTGCAACATCCGGTGATTTTTTCCGCGTTGCCGCCCAATCATCAGATGAGGGTCGAAGGAAGGCGAAGAAACCATACAGAGAATCTCGCCCGTAGCCGGTTCGATGGCCACGATTGCACCGATTTTATTCTGCAGCAGGCGTTCGCCCAGCATCTGCAAGTCTATGTCCAACCCCAAGGTCAAGTTCTTGCCCGGCACGGAAGGACGATCCAACTGTCCATTCATGTAGCGCCCCTGAATACGTCCATGGGCATCACGCAAGAGGATTTCCACCCCTTTTTCTCCACGCAGGTACTTTTCATAAGACTTCTCGATGCCTTGCTTGCCTATATAGTCACCACGGATATAGTAATCATCGTTCTCTATATCACGCTTGGACACCTCAGCAATATCCCCCAACGCATGTCCGGCAGAATTATAAGTATATTGGCGGATGGTGCGCCGCTGAATATAGAAACCCTGAAACTTGAACAGCTTCTCCTGAAACACGCCGCACTCCTCGGCAGAAAGTTGCGTCATAAACACCTGATGGGTGTATTTGGAATAACCGGGATTCATCCAACGGTTCTTGACGTCCTTCATCCGTTTGTCAAACTGTTCACGGGTGATGTTCAAGGCGCTGCAAAGGTCGAGCGTGTCCAACTGTATCACCTCCCGCGGAACAAACGTAATGTCGTATGCCGGCTGGTTAAACACAAGCAACTTACCGTTACGATCGTAGATAGCCCCGCGCGAGGGATATTGTATCTTGTTCAGAAAAGCGTTGCTGTCGGCATTCTTCTTGTAGTCATCGGTCATAATCTGCAAGTCGAACAACCGGAACACGTAAATAATAACGATGACAATAGCCGCCGCCCCAATTACATATTTCCGCTTTTCTAATGTATAATCTTTCATCAATTCCTAATCCTTAATCCCTTTATCCTTTCTTTCTTATCCCCTCAACAGCCATAATGCAGGTCACAGTAAGCAGGGTACTTGTCGCGATTCTCAACAACAGCGTACCGATATGGGCAAAAGAGAAAAATTCGAGGGCAAGCAACAAGCCGTGATGTATCAGCACACTCACAACCAAATATTTCAGAAAAGGAAGAATCCCCATTGTACGGATAGCCGGAACCAGTGTATCCAGCGTGTCACGAGGCACGAATAAGCGCAGGAAAACGGGACGCAAGAAAGCCAGGAACACCGTAGCAGCAGCATTCATCCCCGGCGTGTCGGAAAAGACATCGACAGCCAAGCCCAAGAAAAATGCCCACAACATCAACGCATTGCGGGGAGTGTCCGACTCAAACTTCAATATCAGGTAAATGTACAGAAATGGAGTGGCATATCCTGCTATATGCACATTGTTCAATATCAGTACCTGCAACAGTACCAAGCCTATGAACCATCCTATTTTATGCAGATAATTAACTAACAATGTTATCTTTTTTTACGCTAAACGATATATCATCAATCATCAATCACCAATTACTACTCTTCCCCCTTTGCTTCCAATGCCTTTTGCTCAGCTTGCCCGGTGCGGGATATGACACGCACATTGCTCAGCTTTCCAAAGTCCGTAGCCAGCTTTATCTTCAACAGATAGGAAAGCCCGTCGTGCGAATCGGACATATCATCCACCGTCCCCACCATGACACCTTCGGGAAACACCGTAGAATAACCACTGGTCACCACCGTATCTCCCAGATTGAATTCAGCATGCCGGGGCAAATCCTTCAGATAGGCAAAACGGGAGTCACCTCCCTCCCATTTCAGATAACCGAAATAATCACTGCCCACAATCTTGCTGCTGATGCTCGACTTGCTGTTCAACAACGGAATGACCAACGAATAATGGGGAGAGGTCTTATACACAATGCCCACCACGCCATTGGCATCCACCACTCCCATCTCAGGACGGATACCTTCCGTCGTTCCACGGTCTAAAGTGATGTAATTATCAGCCTTGTTCAGGCTGTTCTTTATGACATTCGCCTTGAATACCTGATACTCCGTAGGAGCAAGCCGTTCCATACTGTACAGTCTGGCGGAGTCCAATCCTTTTTCTTTCAATACATTTTCCAGAAAGGAAAGTCGCTGTTCCAACCACATATTACGGTCGAGCAAGTCCTCATTGACCGTCTTCAAATGAAAATAAGAAGTGATGCCACCCGATAGCTCATAAACCTTCCCTGTCACGCCATTGGCAGAGGTGAAATACACACTCTGCTGGTAATGGTTGAAGCGAAATAATAAAATAAAACTGGCTACCTCTAACAGAAGAAAGAGGAACCAGTAATTATATTTAATGAGAAAGTTTAATAAATTCCGCATTACCGCATCAGGAATGAGAAGCGGTCAACATTCTTCAATGCCACGCCCGTACCTTTGGCAACGGCATGCAAGGGGTCTTCCGCAATGTGGAACGGTATGTTTATTTTATCAGTCAGACGCTTATCCAGGCCACGAAGCAATGCACCGCCGCCGGCAAGGTAGATACCGTTGTGGACGATGTCGGCATACAATTCGGGAGGTGTATTCTCCAATGCACTCAAGATGGCAGTCTCAATCTTAGAAATAGACTTCTCCAAGCAGTGCGCCACTTCCTGATAGCATACCGGCACTTCCATGGGCAATGCCGTGATGCGGTTCGGACCATGAACGATATAGTCTTCGGGAGCATCTTCACCAAGTTCCGTCAAGGCGGCACCTACATTAATCTTAATACGCTCAGCCATACGCTCGCTGACCTTCACGTTGTGCTGGCGGCTCATGTATTCCTGAATATCGGCTGTCAGGTCATCACCGGCAATACGGATGGAGTTGTTGCTTACGATACCTCCCAAAGAGATAACGGCAATTTCCGTAGAGCCACCACCTATGTCAACAATCATATTGCCTTCGGGAGCCTCCACGTCGATACCGATACCGATGGCAGCGGCCATCGGCTCGAAAATCAAATAAACGTCGCGCCCGCCGGCATGCTCGGCAGAATCGCGCACGGCACGCAACTCCACTTCGGTACTGCCCGAAGGAACTCCAATCACCATGCGGAGTGACGGAGAGAAAAGACGGTTACGGTTGTTCACCATCTTGATAAGTCCGCGTATCATCTGCTCGCAAGCATAGAAGTCTGCAATCACACCATCACGCAGCGGACGGATGGTACGTATGTTTTCGTGGGTCTTTTCATGCATCATCTTTGCCTTGTCACCCACGGCAATCATTTTATCGGTACGACGGTCTAAGGCCACCACCGAAGGCTCATCCACCACAATCTTGCCATTCGTGGTGATGATGGTATTGGCTGTGCCAAGGTCCATCGCTATTTCTTGTGTAAAAGAGAATAATCCCATTAATATTTACGATTTAACTATTTACGATTGATATTCCTTTTGTTTACAATTTGAGATTCAGACTTACGATGTAACTTCAATCGTAAATCGTAAATCGTCAAATCGTAAATCCGAATTAGTGCTTAAAATGACGGAATCCGGTAATTACCATGGCAATACCATGTTCGTTGCAATATTCAAACGAGAGTTCATCCTTGATACTCCCACCCGGCTGGATGACAGCAGTTACTCCCTCGTTACCGGCAATCTCCACACAATCCGGGAAAGGGAAGAACGCGTCACTCGCCATTACTGCACCATTCAGGTCGAAACCAAAGTTCTTGGCTTTCTCGATAGCCTGTTTCAAAGCATCCACACGGCTGGTCTGACCTACACCGCTTGCCAACAGTTGCTTGCCTTTTGCCAGCACAATAGCATTCGACTTACTGTTCTTCACAATTTTGTTTGCAAAGAGCATGTCTTCAATTTCTTGGGCTGTGGGAGCTTTTGTGGTTACAGTCTTCAACTCTTCAGGAGTTTCCACCTTAAGGTCGCGGTCCTGAACCAATACACCGTTCAGCAGAGAGCGGAACTGCTTCTTAGGCAGAGCTGCCGACTTGCGAACCAAGATAATACGGTTCTTCTTCTGACCGAGAATTTCCAACGCATCCACATCATAATCGGGAGCAATAATCACCTCAAAGAAAATTTTATTGATTTCTTCGGCGGCAGTCTTGTCTATCACACTGTTCGTGATGAGTACACCACCGAAAGCAGATACCGGGTCACCGGCAAGCGCATCGTTCCATGCTTCCAGTACAGTGGGACGTGAAGCCAACCCGCAGGCATTGTTATGTTTCAGGATAGCGAAAGTAGTATCTTTGAATTCATCAATCAAGTCAACGGCAGCATTGATGTCGAGCAGGTTGTTATAAGAGATTTCCTTACCGTGAATCTGGTCGAACATAGCATCAATATTGCCATAGAAATAACCTTTCTGGTGCGGATTCTCACCGTAGCGTAAAGTCTTCTGGCTGTTGGCAGAACAACGGAAAGCGGAACTTTCCTCGCCATCAAAATAGTTGAAGATAGCAGAATCATAGTGTGAAGACACTCCGAACGCCTCTTTGGCAAACCAACGACGCTCTTCGATGGTAGTAGTGGCCCCGTGTTCCATCAGCATGTCACGGAACGGCTGATATTGTGCCTGCGAAGCGATGATAACCACATCATTGTAGTTCTTGGCAGCAGCACGAATCAGGGAGATACCACCTATATCAATCTTTTCGATGATGGCCGGTTCTTCGGCACCACTGGCAACTGTAGCCTCAAACGGATAGAGGTCAACGATGACGAGGTCTATTTCGGGGATTTCATATTTTTCAATCTGTTGCATATCCTGCTCCAGTCCACGGCGGCAAAGGATGCCTCCGAAAACCTTCGGATGCAAAGTCTTCACGCGTCCACCCAAAATGGAAGGGTATGTAGTCAGGTCTTCCACTGCCTTGCAGGGATACCCCAGGGATTCTATAAACTGACGGGTTCCACCGGTTGAGAGGAACTCTACACCTTCTTCATGCAGTTTGGTAATGATTTCGTCCAAACCTTCCTTATGGTAAACTGATACCAGAGCTGTTTTGATTCTTTTTGTTTCAGACATGGATTTGCGTATTAAAGTATGCGTATATTAGTATTTGATGTGCAAAGTTACAAATTTTGTTTATTCATACATACATTCATACACAATAAATTAGGTATAATTAAAAAAGGCGGCATCTGTTTCCAGTCTGCCGCCTTTTTTTAAGGGCCATTTTGTTGGTTTACCAAATAGATACACGTTTTTCTACCGGCAAGAACATCGGGTCTTTTTCTGTCACATTAAATGCCTCATACCAAGCACCTATTTGCGGCAGTGCACCGTTTACACGCCATTCGCCCAATGAGTGCACATCACTTTTTGTGCGGTTCAGCACTTCTTCGGGACGGATATTGTTGCCCCATACACCTGCGTATGCCAGGAAGAAACGCTGTTCGGGAGTGAAACCATCCAACACCGGCAACGAATTGGTAGCCGTAGCTTTCTTGAATGCCTGATAAGCAACCTGCAGGCCACCGTGGTCGGCAATATTCTCACCCAATGTCATGCGTCCGTTGGCATATACGCCCGGAGCAACCTCAATGCTATCGAAGAAGTTTACCATCACCTGGGCACGTTCGTCAAAGTTCTTGGCGTCTTCAGCAGTCCACCAGTCTTTCAGGTTACCGTCCTTGTCGTACTGGCGGCCTTGGTCATCGAATCCATGAGTCATTTCATGGCCGATTACCACACCGATGGCACCGTAGTTAAAGGCGTCATCTGCATTCATATCGAAGAAAGGATATTGCAGGATACCGGCGGGGAAACAGATTTCATTGGTAGTGGGGTTGTAATAAGCGTTGACAGTCTGCGGAGTCATCAGCCACTCGTCCTTATCCACCGGCTTTCCGGTCTTGGCTATCATTTGGGCATGGTCCCACTCATTGGCACGCTCCATGTTTGCCCAATAAGAATCGTCCTTGATTTCCAGCGTGGAGTAGTCTTTCCAAGTGTCGGGATAACCAATCTTCACATGGAAGGTAGCCAGTTTTTCCAGAGCTTTCACCTTGGTAGAATCACCCATCCAGGCAAGATTCTTGATACGTTCGCCCAGGCTTTCCTGCAAGTTCTTCACCAAAGTAACCATACGTTCCTTGGCAGCAGCAGGGAAATATTTCTCCACGTACATCTGACCTACAGCTTCACCCAGCGCACTGCTTACAGTGCTTACCGCTCTCTTCCAGCGGGGCTGCATCTCTTGTGTACCGCTCATGGTGCGGCTGTAGAAGTCGAAGTTCTGTTCTGCCATAGCATCGTTCAGCAAGCTTGCGGCAGAATCAATCAATTTCCATTGCAGATAAAGGCTCTGCTGTTCAATAGGCAACGTATCCAGAATATCGGCAGCAGCTTTCAGCGAAGCAGGCTGGCCTACGATAATTTCCTTCACATCCTTCAATCCCATGGCAGACAAATAAGCATTCCAATCGAAAGTAGGATAATTCTGTTTCAGCTCTTCCATGCTCATTTTGTTATAATTGGCATGCGGGTCACGCAACTCCGTACGAGAGCGGAAAGCCTTGGCAAGACATGTTTCCACATCCATCACCACCTCCATACCTTTCTTGGCAGTAGCCTCGTCAAAACCGGCCAATCGATACATCTTCTGTACATGCGCGCGGAAAGCATCACGAATTTTAGCAGTAGCCTCATCGTTTTCCAGATAGTATTCGCGTTCGCCCATGCTCAGCCCGGTCTGATAGGTCTGTACAGCATTCATGCTACTGTTCATTTCGTCAGCGCCAACATACAGCACGTTGTAGGCGATGATACCTTTCTTCTGCATATCGCCCAGCAAAGCATAAAGCTCCTTCTTGTCCTTCAAAGCAGCCAGCTGGTCAAGTTCAGCCTTGATGGGGGCTACACCGTCCTTGTTCAGCTTCACGCTGTCCATTACGATTTTGTACAAGTCACCGATTTTTTGTGCCACACTACCGGCTTCGTGCTGGGTGGCGGCAAGTTCTTCAATCAGTCCTTGAATCTGCTTACGGTTGTTTTCTGCAAGGATAGTGAAAGAGCCGTACTGTGAGTACTCAGCAGGAATCGGATTGTTCTTCATCCAACCGCCACATGCGTATTGGTAAAAGTCAGTTCCGGGTAGAGCCGTCGTGTCAAGATTGGCGAGCTGGATGCCTGCTGTAAGTTCAGCCTGCTGCTTGCCGGTGTTGCAGGATGCCGTCATCAGACAGAACGCTGCAATAGGTAACAAATGATTTGCTTTCATAAATATATAAAATATAACAGTTAGTGATTCTCCAACTCTACAGTAGCCGCGTCCCACTCTTCCATCGCACGGTCAAGCTGCTCTTTCAGTTTTTGGTGCTGCTCATAAAGCGACATGTCCGAAGCGCCTTCCGGTGTAGCCATCCTGGCCTCAAGAATAGCAATGGCAGCCTCCGTCTGCTCTATCTCCGCTTCACAATCGGCAACGCGGCGTTCCAGTTTCTTAAGTTTCTTGTTAAACTCCTTCTGCTCCTCGTAAGAGAGTTTGGTTGCCGAGGGTTGGGCCGATTCTGCACCGACACTGCCCGATGCCGCCTTTCCGGCAGTGGGCGAAGTGGAAAGTGAAGGGGATTTCTGTAACTCATTCAGACTCTCTATCTGCTTCTTTTGCAGGAAATCATAAATTCCTCCCAGATGTTCCTTCACCAGTCCGCCACCGAACTCGTACACTTTAGTCGCAAGTCCGTCCAAGAAATCACGGTCATGACTGACTATTATCACAGTACCGTCAAAATCGCGAACAGCCTCCTTCAGCACATCTTTGGAGCGCATGTCAAGATGATTCGTCGGTTCGTCGAGAATCAGAAAATTCACCGGTTCCAACAGCAGTTTTATCATGGCAAGCCGGGTGCGCTCTCCACCGCTGAGCACTTTCACCTTTTTATCCGAAGCCTCACCGCCGAACATGAAAGCACCCAGAATATCACGGATTTTGAGACGGACATCCCCTACGGCCACGCGGTCAATGGTATCGAATACAGTCAAGTTCTCATCCAAGAGTTGTGCCTGGTTCTGGGCAAAATATCCAATCTGCACATTATGTCCCAGTGTAAGTTTTCCGGTATAATCCGTAATCTCACCCATAATACACTTTACAAGCGTAGACTTACCTTCGCCATTCTTGCCGACAAAAGCAACCTTCTCTCCTCGGTTGATGGTCAAGTTCACATCATGGAAAATAACGTGCTCACCGTAGGATTTCTCCATATCCTCGCAAATAACAGGATAATTACCGCTACGACTACTGCAAACGAACTTCAGGCGCAAAGAGGAGTTGTCTTCTTCATCCACCTCGATACGTTCTATCTTTTCAAGCTGCTTGATGCGACTTTGCACCTGCACTGCTTTGGTAGCCTTGTACCGGAAGCGTTCGATAAAGTCTTCCGTATCTTGTATCTGCTTCTGCTGATTCTCGTAAGCACGCAGTTGCTGCTCCCGACGCTCCTTGCGAAGCACCACGAACTCATCATATTTCACTTTATAGTCGTAAATGCGTCCACAAGTTATTTCGATGGTACGCGTAGTGACGTTGTTCAAAAAGGCGCGGTCGTGGCTGACAAGCACCACCGCATTGGCACGGGTGGAAAGAAAGTTCTCCAACCACTGGATACTTTCGATATCAAGGTGGTTGGTGGGCTCGTCGAGCAACAACACATCCGGACGGCGAAGCAACAGTTTGGCAAGTTCTATACGCATGCGCCAACCACCGGAGAATTCGCTTGTAGAGCGGTCGAAGTCCTCGCGGCTGAAGCCCAGCCCCTGAAGCGTGCGTTCTATCTCGGCACGGTAGTTGGTACCACCCATCATCAGGAAACGTTCATTTTCGTTGGTGAAGCGGTCAATCAGTTTCTGGTAATCCTCGCTGTCGTAGTCGGTACGTTCGGCAAGTTGCAAGTTCATACGCTCAATATCAGCCTGCATCTCAAAAATATGCTCGAAGGCAAGTTCGGCCTCCTGCATCACAGTACGCTCGTCACTGAGTATCATCACTTGGGGCAAATACCCGATAGTACATTCGCGGGGAACGGCAACAACACCGGCAGTGGGCTGCTGAATGCCAGCCAATATCTTGAGCATGGTAGACTTACCGGCACCATTCTTGCCGACAAGAGCTATACGGTCTTTCTTATTGATAACATAAGAGACGTCTTCGAACAGAGGAGTGGCATTAAATTCTACCTTCAGTCCTTCTACAGATATCATAGTGTCAATGAATTTATCGTTAAGAGCTGCAAAGGTAGCGATTTTCAACGGTATATAAAGATAAAACAGAGAAAATGCCGGCAATTCCTACAATAGTATATCACACTTCCTCGCACACCACCAGCACCAGCATCAGCCCCACACCGCAACCTGAGTCACCTGCTTTCCGTATCCGCGGCTCCTCGTTCATATTTATTAAAAATGAAAAAGTCATGGTAATCAGAGGATACCTTGCCAAGGCATAGACATAGCACCGGCACGGTTTTGCCAAAGTAATGGCAAGACTTTGCCAAGCTGATGACAAGGCCTTGCCAACAAGGAGGCAAAACTGTGCCAACAAGCTGGCAAAAGAATGGAAGCATGGAAGACAAAAACAAAAAAGACAGAAGAACAAAAGAACAAACACAGCTCCGGCAAAACGCCTTCCCCATATTTGTCCTTTTGCTCTTCTGTCCTATAAATTAACGCAAATCGCGAATCAGGTTATCCTTCTATCTTACTTTTAGAACAACTTTGCAGGATATTCGCCTGCATCCACCAGAGCCTGAATCTTGTCGACCACGCTCTGACGGTCTTCAGGATAAGTCACACCAAACCACTTGCTGGTCGTATCGAGCACTTCGCAGGTAGCAGTGCCGTCGTTAATCAGTTTATCCACCATCAGCGGGATGAAGAATTCGCTCTTCAGGTTCTCCATGTTCTTCGGGTCGCTCAAGAAACTCTTGAAAAATTCTGCACTGTAAGCAAAATAATCGGGAGTAAAGCCCCAGAAATTCATGCTGACCGGAGTAGTCTCGGGAGTGGCAGTCCATTCGCCGTTATCGTCGATGTACTTCACTTCGCCGTCCATACGTTGAATCTTGGTACGTTCCACTACGGAAGTCAACAGATTGTTTGCATCCGTTCCGCACAAACCGCGGGATACGGTACCGCTTTCACTCAACGTGTTGCCAATGCGGAATCCTACCATGGAATACACATTCTTGGAACCTTCGGGAAGGGAAGACAGGAATTTGCCCATTACCTGAAAAGAGTCGCGGCCATAGAAATCATCACAATTGATAACGGCAAACGGTTCCTTTATCACATCGGCACCCATCATCACAGCATGATTGGTTCCCCAAGGTTTGGTACGTCCTTCGGGACAAGTGAAGCCTTCGGGAAGGTTGTCGATAGACTGGAACACCAGTTCGCATGGAATATGACCTTCGTATTTAGAAATGATTTTATCACGGAAATCCTGCTCAAAATCCTTACGGATAACAAAAACGAGCTTGCCGAAACCGGCATTGATAGCATCGTAGATAGAATAATCCATAATAGTTTCGCCATTGGGACCCAGTCCGTCCAATTGTTTCAAGCCACCGTAACGGCTACCCATACCGGCTGCCAATAAGAATAAAGTTGGTTTCATATCAGTTATATTTAAAAAGGTTAGTGTATCACGTTTGATAACGATTGCAAATGTACAAAAATTTATGACTGGCAGAAGGAAGTTTCAGTTCATTCTTTAGCCTCAACCGTACAAAAACGCGCATTTTATGAAAAATCAACTTCTTCACAAACAATCAGAACGGATAACCGATGGCAAAGTGCACAGCCAGTCCGTCTTTGAACTTAGGAATATTGTAATATTCCGACTTTCCGGTATCATACGGATTATGCAGTCCGATACCCAAATCCAGACGGAAAACAAGGAAGTCCAAATCGTAACGCAAGCCGAATCCCGTGCCCAAAGCAATCTGTTTCGGGAAGTTCTTCAGGGTAAACTCACCGTTCGGGCGACTTTCGTCCTTGCGCATCAGCCATACATTGCCGGCATCCAGAAACACAGCCCCGTGCAAATCCGCAATCATACGGAAGCGATACTCTACATTGGCTTCCATGCGGATATCGCCTACATGGTTAATATAGGTATACTTCCTGTTCTTCTCGGGAGGATAGCCACCCGGGCCTATGCTGCGCGCAGAGAAAGCACGCACACTATTGGCACCACCGATATAGAACTGTTCTGTATAAGGGGCAGTCGTAGCGTTTCCGTACGACCATATCACTCCTCCCGCAATGCGCGAGGCTATCATCTGATTCTTGTCTATACGGTAATGATACCTGAATTCCGAATTCAGCTTCAGGAACTGTGCGAAAGGCACACCGAAAAGCTTCTTTCCCTCCTCGCCGAACGGCTTGCCGAACATGCGGTAAACAGCCGAAGTCAGATTACCGGCCGATACGACAGTGGTCTGCCACCAAATGGGATTGCGCTTGCGACGCACAGAAGCATTGTCATAAGTATAGGTATACTCCATAGCTGGTATAAACTGGTCGCGCAAACTGACATAGAGAGCCGGATTCTGGGCACGCAACGCATCAAAAGCAGCCGTAGGATTGCGCAGTACATTAAACGTCAGTCTGAAAGGAGTTATACTGTGCCTGGAAGTGGCCTTGGGTTGGAAGTCGTAAGTGACGTTACCGCCAAAAGCCAGCAATTTATAATATTTGGCACGATTCACCTGATTGGCATACAAACGGAATGTCGTAGTGGCAGGAAAATCATATTCACGGTCACCCATCCGAGGAAACACCACGCGCGGAAAGACAAGCGAGGAGGAAATGCCCAGTTCATAACTGTTCATCAAGGAAGAGCTCTCCTTGCCCGTCTGCCATTCATACGAAGCGTTCAGCTTCACATTCCAGCTTTCGCCGCCACCGAAGACATTGTTCCTGGTCACGGTAAAGGCAGCACCCGGTCCGGTCTGGTTATTGCTCTTCATGGTGACATTAAAATCCAATTCGGCATCGTATGGCTTATCAAGGGCGGCAATGACTTTCACATCTAATGTATCGGACACAAATGCCGTATCACGCGGTATATACTGCATTTCGGCATAACGGAAGATGCCGACACTTGCCAGTCGTTCCTGAATACGGGTTTGCCGATACAGACTATACAAGCTCTGCACGGAACGCTGGCGGGCAATACCCGCACTGTCCTGTATCTGACGTTTCCGCCGATAACCTTGATAGTTCAGCCAACGGTAAAGCATGTTGGGACGTACCGGAGGTTTGTTATAGTAGTGTATGGTCAAGCCTTTATAATCCATGCTGTCATTGGGCTCCTGCCCCTGTTTTCCAAGAAGATATACGGATTTACGCCCCACACGGAACTGCCTCTCGGCTACCGTTGGCATACCGGGAACGGGAATCAAGCGCATCTGGACATGCCCATTAGGAACCATCATGGTATCTGCCTGATAGGTCAAGTAGTCGGGACGGAAATAATAACAGCCCACATTACGCAGCAAGGTGCTGATACGGGTACGCTCCCCATCCAAATCAGCCACATTGAATTGTTCTCCCGGGCTGATAAGGGAACGTCGACGCCCCAATTCCATGATGCGGGTGGTGCGCTGGTTAAAACCACGATAATATACCGTATCTATAAAATAAGGATTACGCATATCTACTGTATACTGCAGTTTGGCTTTCAAGGAATCCTTCGGGTCTGCAAATGTCTTGTAGCTGACGCTTCCATTGAAATAGCCATAATCGCGCAGCAAGTTGACAGCCGCCTTTTGGCGAATATCAGGATTCACTGTGGACATAAGTACCGGAGTGGCGGCAAACTTATTGAATATCCACTTGCCCAACCCTTTCTCGTATTTCTGGAAACCATTGTAAATCCACAGTCCGAAAGGAAAGGGATAACGGATTCTGGAACTTCCCAACAAAGAATTATTGGGCGCCGTGGCAAGAGCCGCCTCCACCTCTTCCATAGCAATCTCGCCAACGGGAGTTTCACTGCGATTCAATACCACCATCGGCTTCTGGCCGGTATAGAGTATTTCTCCTTCGGGCAAGTGCTTCGTAGTAGAGCAACCCGCCAGAAAAATCAATCCTGCAACATGCAATATCAATCGTTTCATATCATTTGCTTCATATTAAGTTTCAAGCTGATGAAGATGCAAGGAGGGAAAGAAGATGAATACTTTTTGCTTTGTCAACTCACTCCCTCTTCAACCCGTTTTCCCGCTCCTTTATCCCCTTCTTTTTAAAGATGAAGAGTTCACCCAACCGGTCCATCTTCCGGCGCAATACAAGGCCGACACCCGTCTCGGTTATCTCGCCATCAAGTATGCTTTCATAATTTTTATTATGGAATACCCGGACATAACGGGTGCCCGAAGCATCAAGGCGGTATTCCAACGATATATTGTCGATGAACGACTCCGCATTGTTCGTGGCATTGGCACCGGTAGATACCTTACCACCGATGACAATCTGCACGCGGTCGTTGAAGAAACGCTGGGAATAACGGAAGCTGAAATCTTTCTGCGTGTCGCCTGTTTCAGAAGAGGTGCGGTCTTCCACACCCACGCTGATATTAGCGCCCTTTATGCCTCCCGCCAAAGAATTTATCTGGCTCTGAAGCACAGAGTTCAAGGCAGCTCCCATCGTCAATCCTCCTCCTTTGGCACCACTATTCAGATAGATGCCTGTGGCAAGCATGGCAATGGCCTGCTTACTGCGCTCCTCCGCGCCCATGGCTTGCAGTTCATTCTCCACAGCGGCATCTTCGGGTGCTGAAATATCGAAGATGAGATCAGGCGATTCAAGCTTGTTCTTAATGGAAATGGAAACATCGAAATTCACCATTCGCGAACCGTCCCCATCTCCATCGGACACAGAAGAACGTACACGTTCCGTTGCTTTCAGATTCAGAGCAGGATTCATGATATTGCCCCGCCAATCCACATAGCTGCCGGGATTGAACTGGAACTCCTTCAGCGGAATAATGGGCAACGAATACTTCATGACACCGCCCGAAAGGGTGTAGCGTCCGGTAAGGCTCATATCTCCCTGGGGGGTATACTGCATGTTCAGGTCACCGCCGCCTTCCAGTTCGATATACTTGCTGCGGTCGGTACTCAGGTCGGCACGAAGACGGACTGCATCGTCTATATGGACAGACATGTACATCTCCAACCCTCCCAGCGACATGGCCGGCACCTCTTCTGCCGCCACCGACATGGTATCGGCAAACGAGGTAAAGGTGACCAGTCCGTCAAGGCGGTCTTCTACAGTCAAAGGAGAGTCGGTCAACACATATGTCACGTTGGTATTGCCCAGCAGGTTCATGTTTCCGCGCATGGCAAGACCGTCAAGCGGCCCCTTCACCGTGGCACGCAAATCGACAAACACTTTTCCGTAAACCAAGCTCTCGCGGGTGCGCGGTGCATCCAGCAAGGTATAATTTTCGGCCAGCAGATTGAGATTGGCTGTAGGACGTTCCATATTCCGGAAATCTACCTTACCGTCAATCGTAAACGGATTCTTGCTGGTGGTATAAATGGCAAACTTATCGAATATCAACTGGTTGTCTTTTACCTGTACCGGACGGTTGTCAAACCAGTAACGCGCTCCTGCCTGACGTGCGTAGACCGACACGCTGTCCAAAGCAATATCACCATGCATCTGAGGCTTGTCCAGCGAACCGCCAATATAAAGCCCCCCATCAATATCTCCGGTAAAAGTCACCATTTGGTCAGGGATGAATGCATTGACCATCTTCAATGGGAAATGTTCGAAACGAGTGGACACTTCCAGGGTATCCTTTCCGTTCTTCTGCTTCAGGATACCGTCGGCAGTCATCACCTCTTCATTATCATATGTAAAATAGGTATTCAGATAGTGTGTATCCTTGTCGCCCGGTAACCAGGTAGCCCCCAAGCCGATATCGCCCACAGGCTGACGTTCATAGGTCAGTTTCTCTACATTAGCTTCGGCGGACACCTGCAAGGAAGTGGCGGTCTGTATATAATTTGCTTCGGCGGAGAACAATCCCGTAAGCCGGGGCATATAAGGAAGTACATCGGTCAGTTCGTCCAAACGCAACCGGTTCAGTTCCACATTTATGTTCTGCAAAGAAAGGGTGTCATCCTTGTTTGACTGCATGCGGAAGCACAAACCGTCGTCGCTGTCCATGTCGATATTGGCATAGACGCGCATATTCTTATGCAAATAAATCCAGTTACAATTGTCCTCAAAATGGAATTTACGGAAAGCAATAATCGGCTCGGCAGGAACGAGGTTCAGCAGCACACCATTACCGCGACCATGTCCTTCGGTCAACGGACGGGCATTAATACCGAATAGCACACCGGTCTGCCCTTTTCCATCCACATAATCCACAGTCAGCTCCGCATCTTCATTACGGACTTCACCCGTCAGAGTACTGCGGAACACAAACTGCGGGTTCTTGGGACCGTTTATGACACCGCCTTGCAACTTCATGCGGGCAGTATCCTGTTTCACTGTAAAAAATATCGTATCAAGCTGCAAGGAGTCCATGCGCAATCCGTGAACAGCCGTACGCCCGTTGATGCCGACTTGCGGAGTAAACCCGAAACTCAGTTTGAAATCATTATAGGAAATACCCTTTGCAGCCAGAAAATAACTGACGGGATTCTGATTACCGGCTTCCAGATGCATGCCCGCTGAA
This sequence comes from Bacteroides muris (ex Fokt et al. 2023), assembly GCF_024704895.1. Classification (NCBI taxonomy): domain Bacteria; kingdom Pseudomonadati; phylum Bacteroidota; class Bacteroidia; order Bacteroidales; family Bacteroidaceae; genus Bacteroides; species Bacteroides muris (ex Fokt et al. 2023). Next base: position 49,352 of record NZ_JAMZEE010000021.1, read on the forward strand.
GGAAGGACTTGGCGCAAAGTGGCATGGTCCAGACACCGTTCATCAATCTGCTTTGTCAGGATAGAGACAAATTTATCCGACTGTTCCATCAACTTCTTCAACGTGCTGTGGGCGCGGAAACGCAGATTCAAGTCACCGGCATCAAGCCTCAACTTGAGAGAATCATGGCGTGCCTCCACTCCCATTGTAAAGGCAAACGGGTGTTTCAACGGTCGGGGCACCAACCCCAGCTTATGCAGATTTACCTCTTTCACATTCAAATCCAAAGCGCCATCCAGATAGCTGCGGTCAAGACGCATATCCGCATTTCCCTGCATCTTGAGAAGAACATTATCGCTGGCAAGACGGACGGTAGCAACGGATGACTTGAGTCCGGCACGCACATCCACGCCGGAAATGTCCCAATGGCCATACTGTAGTTTTTCCAAGGAGGCATTCAAAGCAGCCACAGTCTTTCGTGATGCCATATCCACCCCTTGTCCCTTAGCGGACATCTTTGCCGTAAGAGCATAGATAGAGTCCTTAGGCAGGAAGTGATGCACCTGCAAGTTGTTGATGGCAAGGTCGGCATGGTAGGCCTCCGTAGCAAGGTTATAGGCAGCGTCCAGACTCAAGTCGCCCTCCTTCTCTTGCAGCTTCAAGGTAGCAGTGCACTGCGCCCCCTCCACACCGACACGTGCCGCAAGGTGCATGCTATCCGGCACGATGACAGAGCCGTCGGGAGAAATGTCGGCAAGTCCGGTCAGGAAGTTCAAGTTCTGTGTGTGCATTTCAAAGTCCATGCTCCCGCTACGTTTTATACTGTCGGTCAGATTCCAAAACTCTCCTCCTCCACTCAGCGAAAAAGCTCCGGGCAGCTCGGCCGTAAAACGTGAAATCTGCATCTGCTTCAGGTTTCCTTCCGTACCGGCATGAATCGTCAACGGACGGAACGGGTAGGCTTCCTTGAAAGCTTCCGGCAGGCCACCGGCAAAAAGCAGTACATCCTGTTTGCCGATACGGGCATTGAAACGGGCTGTCAGACGGCCGGTGGTAGGCATATTTATCAGTTTCCAGTAAGTCTGTGCCGTAAGGTTCATTTCACTATGAGGTGTCAGTAACTTCAAAGAAGGGATACGGATAACGGTAGAGTCGGCAAACAACCGACCGGTCAGAGAAGTTACACTCAAACCGGAACGCTCATACATGGAAAATTCCCGGATAACGGCGTTCATATCCCTGCCGTAGTACATCACAGAGTCAATGCCCAGACGGATGTCACGAAGAGCTATGTGTGAGGGATCGAAACCCGCAGAGGCACGTACGGCAATAGAATCGGTGGAGATAGAAGCATCTGTGTCGGAAACACCGGCTATCGCATGCTCCAGACCACCGGTATCATAATTGACGGAAGTTCCGGTCAGCAGGAATTTCCTCCAGCCATAGAACTGATGCTTCAAATCGGCGGCGGCATCCGCAATCTCTGCATCCCCTATATGTGCTTTCAGTCCCATAGAGTCCAACGGCATCTGTAAATCGACCGATACATTCTTCAATTTCAGGGTATGGAGAGTCACTTTCCAGTTCAACGCCGTCTCAGTGGTATCTTTGGGAGTCCCGGTCGTATCGGTAAGCATCACCTGAACGTGGGTATCGCTCAACTCAATGTTATTGAGAATAGCATCTTCCTTAGTGAGATCTATACCATGGCTTTCAAGAAAGAAATGCCCCAGTACCCCTTTGATGCGCATGCCTTCCACCAGATTGGAGGAGTTTACGGCAACTTGTTTCAAGGTAATGTCATCTACCTCCACTTTTCCTTTAAACAAAGGCCATGCCTGCACATGTACATTCAGGCTTTCCAGATTCAACAAGGTATCGGGATGCTGCACACCGGCAGTGCTGTCAGCCGGTTCTACTACAAGTACACCACGAACCACCAGATTCAAAGGAAAGCGCAAATCAATCCGTTCTACGGATATATCCATACCCGTAGCATCTGACGCAATTGCCGTAGCTTGCTTCCGTATGAAACTTTGTACGGGAGGTACATAGAGCAATATCATCAGTATTATAAATAATGTTATAGGAGTAAGCAACGCCCAAAGTGCTATTTTAAATCCTTTTCTTTTCATCGGAACGTTAATCAGTCATCGTATTCAAAAGTTCTACAAAGGAAACAATTTCTTGTGACATTTAGTTCTTATACGTTGCGAAAAGAGTAACATTTGTCGCATTTTAAAAAAATATCATTAGATTTGCGGGATAAGCCATTAAAACCAAACTTAAAAGCGAATAGATTATGAAAAAAATTATTATTACCATGTTTGCAGCAGCGGCTATATCCTTCAGCTATTTAAGACATCGCAATATGGATTTAGCGCAACTTACAGACCTCCAATTAGCAAATATTGAAGCACTTGCCAACACAGAAGGAGACAAACCGGTCAAAATACCTTGTTCAGAAAAGGAAAACGCAGAATGTAAGTTTCTGACAGAAGGATCTGACGGTATCTGGCGACACATCATCATTAAAGACATGACCAAATCCCAATAACATGAAACGCACGTTCCCCTTCCTCCTCCTTGTCCTGATTCTGACGGGGGCATTGACAATGTCGTGTTCCCGTCGCACATCAGACGGGACTACCACGTTTTATCTTGAAGGAGTTGCAGTGCCGACCGACTCTCTACAAAACGGTTATGTAGTAATCGACGCCGATGCTAACGAGATTATCATAGAAGTTTCCAAAGAACAACACTTCTTTGAGACCTACAGGCTGACCGCCGACAGCGCCTGCCTCACCCAACGCTACGGCGCACGGGGAGCAGGCCCCACAGAACTGGCAGAAGCCCACTCGATATACTATCACAAACCTACCCGCAACATGTTGCTCTATAGCGGCAACGACATGGGTGCACAGCTTATCAACCTCAACACAAAAGCTGTGTATCCCGTCACTGCTTTCAGGCAAAACGCCTCCTTATGGCTCATGAAAGCGGACTTCGTCAACGACAGTATTGTACTTGTTGCCTGTGTCATACCTAATCCCAAGAATAAGAGACAAGATTGGTTCAAGCTATTGCATCTGCCTACTGGTCGGCTGACAGACGTAGCGGGTTTCTTCCCCGCCGACGGTTTCGACGGTCCGATGATGACCAAGCAGTGGATCTACAACTCCTCGGCACGCCTCAAAAAACATCCCACCCGCAATCGCTTCCTATATGGCTGCGGTGACGAGGGGCTTTATGCCGAAATCTTCGATCTGGAAGACAACCGGGTCATCAACCGCAAAGTCATGCTCGACCAATATCCTACCTATCAGCCTGGCGAAGACGGCATCTCACCGGAAGGAGCTCCGGATTGGCAATTGACCGGATTCAAAGTATCCGTGACATCCCGGTACATCTATCTGCTTCTATCCCGAGAGAGCCATGGCGAACGGCGTGCCATAACCCGAGGACAAACGCCCGACAAGTTCAAGGGTCCAGGCAAAAGAACCGCTTTCAGCGAAGAGATTCTTGTATTCGACTGGGAAGGCCGTCTGTGCCACAAGCTGCACCTAAATCCCTTCGTGGTCAACATTGCCGTTACGGAAGACGACAGCCTCATCTATGGCATCACGGAATCGGAAGCGTATGAACCCGTCCTGATGCGTTACCCCCACATCTTCTGAAAGCAATGCCTCCCTCAGCCTGCCGGAATGTGCCGATACACTTCCTCCAGCAGGCGCAGTGCCAAAGCTGCCTTTGTCCCCCATTCGTCCGTAAAAGGCGTTCCCGTAGCGGCTTCCAACTGCCTTAACAATGCCACAACTTCCGCGGCTCCCAACAATTTGAAGAGGGGAATCATTTTATGGGAAACAGCGGCCATCCCGTCCATATCGCAAGCTGCAACAGCCTCTTCCAAGCGATGGATATTGAGACGCATCTCCGATCGAAAACTCTCCAGAATAGATTGTGCAGCTTCAAAATCATCGCCTGCAAAGGAAGTCAACGCAGCGAAGTCATAAGTCGAACCTGCCACCACAGAAGCAGCCTTCACAATGGGCACCGCAGCCGCGGCAATGGCATTTGCCGTACCGGTAGACATCGAAATAGCCGTTGCTTCCGCATCTCCGGCATTCGTTTCGGAAAGAAGTTCCTGCACCGTAAAAGGCTTGTGCAGACACCCGGCAAAGCCGTGCGAAGTAAATTCTTCACGCTTCATGTCACTGCGGGCAGTTACGGCAATAATCGGAATGGACTGTGCTTGCGGTATATTTGAGGCACGTAGCAGCTTCAGCAAGTCGAAACCATTAATGGCAGGCATCTGTACATCTGTGAGCAGCGCATCAAAAGTCTCCGTTCGCAAAGCATCCAACAATTCGTCCAATTGCAGGCAGGAAACAGAATTTATACCGCTCTGCCGGAGCATGGCGGCAGTAAGAGTAAGCTGAATATGGTCGTCATCAATAAGGAGGACATTCTTCAGTGAAGGATGAGAAATAGGGCATGAAGAATTGCCATTCTGCATGCCGGCACAGTCCGGCTCTTTATCCTTAATGTCATGTCCTTCACTTCTTACGGGATAGATAGGAATATATATGGTAAAAGTGCTTCCCTTACCCGGTACACTATCCACTTCAATCGCACCTTCGAGCAACTGTACCAACATACGGACGATGGAAAGTCCGAGTCCGAATCCTTCTTTTCCCTGAGCGCCCGGCAAGCGGGTGAACTCCTGAAAGATACGTTCACGGTCGGCAGGCTCCATTCCCTTACCGGTATCAGCGATGGCAACTACCAGTTGACGGGCTTCGTAACGGGCCGTCATGGTAATACTGCCCCGGTCCGTAAACTTCACGGCATTGGACAGCAGATTATTAATAATCTGGCGCAGACGCAAGGGATCGCAGATATAAGTACCTCCCAGTTCGGGGGCTATGTCACAATGAAGCATCAGCTCTTTGGCAGCCGTAAGTGGCTCAAAACTGACGTGTATCTCTTCGAGCAGGCGGGAAGGATGAAAGGTGACCCGGTTGACTTCGGCCTTGTTCAAGTCAAGGCGATGGAAATCGAGCAAATCAATGACCAGCTTCAGCAGATGCTCCGATGAGGTTTTCATATTGTCCAGGTAAAACCGCTGCCGCTCATCCACCGTCAGCCGGGAAAGCAGATCGGCATAGCCCATGATAGAGCCGAGCGGTGCTTTGAAGTCATGGGTAATGGCAAGCATCAGTTTTTCACGGACAGCAAGCAGGTCTTCGGCGCGACGGCGGGCCTCTTCAAGTTCACGGCGGTAACGGTTGCTGCGGGTTATGTCGCGACCAATGATAATAAGAAAAAAAGCGGAAAGCACCACCGCCCCTGCGGCAATGCCACCGATAATCTTTGCCGAACGGTAGCGAACCGCTTGTTGATATTCGTCCTCCTCCCGGGCACGCAGCAATGTTTCCGTCTCATAATCTTTCAGCAAGCTGTCTATGCGGGCTGTCAGTGTATGGTCCAAACGCTGCAGATAGCGTTTACGTCGCTGTATAACAGTGTTTACAGCTTTCTTCTGCCGGGCCACAGCCCGCAGTTTCTCATGCAAAGAGTCGGCCGGATTATAAGGTTCTATCACCGTATCCGTTGCAAATTCGAGGGAGGTTTTTACTTGGATAGCCGTATCTTCCTTGGAGGGGACAAACACTTCACCCAAACGACGGAAAAACCCCTTCTTCTTAGGACGCGTCACAACCGTATCCCGATGTGTAATGATACGATGCTGCACACGCTGCTGGGCCACTACCGAATCCTGCCGGGCAATTATCTGTTCAATGTCGCTAGTAGATACCACACTGTCACTCGCCTCACTCAGCGTACGCAGCATTCTTATCGTGTTGGCATCTTTCTCTCGTATCAAGGCAAGCACACTATCCGCCCATTGTACATTGTGGTCATCGGTAAGAATAAGGTTCTCCATTTCCCGCCGCACGAATAACAAGGAAAAAAACAATACAGCCAGCAACAAAGTGTAGCCTACGGCAATCTTTACTTTGGAGACACTATTCATACTTATCAGGCCCTGTTCCTTGTCTGTTTACGGAATCTCAACCACAGCATCAGCCCCGCACTGGTAAGTCCGAACGGAAAAGCCATCCAGACTCCCGTCAGTCCCCAGCCGAAGATGAAGCCACAAAGGTACCCTACAGGCAAAGATATCATAAAATAGGATATAAATGCAATAATAATCATTGGCTTCACGTCCGAGATACCGCGCAAAGCATTGGCAAAGTTAATCTGCAACCCATCACCGAACTGGTAAATCAAGAACGGGAAGAAAAGAGAAGCAACCATGGCAGAAACCTCCGCATTGTCCGTAAACCATCCGCCCACTTGTCCGCGAAGTGCAAAGACGATACTCAGCAACACCACCTCCATACAAAGGACAATGTGGAAACCTGCATATGCCGAGCGACGCACATTCTGTCCGTCTTCCCGCCCCTTGAAGTTGCTGACACGCACAGCAACCGCAGCACCCATGCCGTAATACATCATAAAGGTGAACTGAGAGATAGTAAGCATTATCTGATGCGATGCCAAAGCAAGTGTTCCCAACCAGCCTACCATGATGACACTCAGACTGAAGGAAGCCGTCTCCATCCCCATCTGCATGCCGACGGGCCAGCCCAGCGCATTGAGTTTCTTGAACATCGGGGTCGACCATCCCAACCGCATGAAACCGATTCTATAACGAATAAACCGACGACTGCGGAACATAATCAGCGCAAAGACCACCACCATTACAATGCGGGAAAACAAGGTACTGATACCCGCACCCAGCAATCCCAGTTCCGGGAAACCCAGTTTGCCATTAATTAGAATATAGTTTCCTACGATGTTAAGCGCATTTCCTCCAAGCAGAATCCACATGGCCGTCTTGGTATCAGTGATGCCGTCGGTAAACTGTTTGAAACCGTTGAACAACATGACAAAAACCAATGAAGCAAGCAACACCAGATAATAAGGCTTAATCAGAGGCAGTAATTCTTCAGGTTGCCCCAACCGTTCTACATTGAAATACAGAACAGTCATGACGGAAGTCAGCAGTAAAGCCACCAGCACATTGGCCACCAGACTGCACCGCAACGCCTGTCCGGCCTCGGCAAAACGGCGGTTACCGTAAAAGCCTCCTACAATCGGTGTCAGCCCGTAACTGAAACCCGTACTGAAAATAATGCATAGAGTAAACAGATTGTTTACAAAAGAAGCGGCCCCCAGCTCCTCCGTGCTGTGATGCCCAATCATCAGCGTATCGGCAAAACCAAGTACAATGACTCCCAACTGGCCCACCACAATGGGCAGTCCCAAGAGAAGCAGTGCTTTATAGTGTTGCTTATACGTATCAAATAAATTTCTCATACTAAAGGTTTTCTTTTTGATAATAGAGCACAACCCCGTTTTCGTCACGGAACGTCTGCTGTGCCACCCTATGAAGCTGTTCTGCCGTCACGGCACGGTAATTGTCTACTTCACGGTCTATGTCTTCCGCCTCTCCGGTCAGCTCAAACCAGGCAAGGTTCGTAGCAACATTCAAATAATTGATGTTGCCGAATATCTGTGTAGATTCAAACTTATTCTTTACTTTCTCCAATTCCTGCTCTCCAACAAGCCCAGATTTCAACTCTTCCAGTTCTTGCCGAACAGCAGCCTCGGCCTGCTCCAGAGATACGCCTGCAGAGGGTTTTCCACTGATATGCAGCAGTCCGGCATCCCGTGTACCGGAGATATAGGCATCGAGACTGGAAAAGAGCTTTTGCTCCTGCACCAGCCTGCGGGTCAATCGGCTGGAACTTCCATTGCTCAGAACATCCGATAAAATATCGAATGCATAATAATCGGCATCCTTACGGCTACACATGTGATAAGCCATGAACAATGCATCCAAAGGAACATTCCGTTCCACCGTTTGTCGGCGTTCCACCGTCTGTGCGACTTCTTGCGGCAATTGCCTTACGGGCACGTTTCTACGGGGAATGGGAGCGAACCACTTTTCAGTCAGCCTCACCGTTTCTTCCCACGAAATATTTCCGGTAACGGCCAAAACCGCATTATTAGGTGCATAAAAACGGAAAAAGAATTCCTTTACCTCATCCAGCGTGGCATTGGCAATATGAGAAAGGTCCTTTCCGATAGTAGGCCAGCGATAAGGATGCGTCTGATAGGCCAAAGGACGAAGCAGATGCCCCACATCGCCATACGGTTGGTTCAGGCAACGTTGTTTGAATTCCTCCATCACTACCGCACGCTGCACTTCAAGACTCTGCTCACTGAATGCCAGTTCCAGCATACGGTCGGACTCCAGCCAAAAACCAATTTCCACATTCGATTTCGGAACCGTCAGGTAGTAATTGGTAATATCATTATTGGTCCATGCATTATTCTCCCCACCTGCCAGTTGCAAAGGAGCATCATAATCAGGAATATGCACCGAACCTCCGAACATCAGATGCTCGAACAGATGGGCAAAGCCCGTATGCCCGGGATGTTCGTCACGAGCACCCACGTCATAAACAATATTCAAGGCAACCATCTGCGTGCTGGTGTCCTCTTTGTGCACCAACCGCAGACCGTTGTCAAATATCTTTTTGTTTATCTTCATAAAATGGAATGACAGATTACATCATCAATCTATCACAGTCACTTTTTTAATAACCACATCCTCTTCGGGACGGTCGTTACGGTCGGTCTTGACCTTCTGTATTTTATCAACGATATCCATACCTTCCAGCACTTCACCGAATACGGTATACGCACCGTCCAAATGCGGAGTACCGCCCACAGTAGTATAGGCCTTTACTTGCTCGGGAGTAAATTTGAACTCCGGTTCCTTGGCAACCTGAGCCTCGGCCTGCGCAATCAATGAATCCTGCAAGTTCATCAAGCCATCCTGATCGTTATTCTTGCGCATCTTGTAGATTTCTTTCATGTGCTTCTGTGCCAATGCATTGAAAGCATTGTTCAGACGCATCTGGTTCATCTGCTGTTCCATACCCAGCAAAGTAGAATCACCATACACCTTTCCGGTCACAATGTAGAACTGACAACCGGACGATGCCTTCTCAGGATTCACCTCATCACCCTGACGTGCAGCCGACAAAGCACCTTTTTTGTGAAAATACTTCGGATAGACGAATTCGGCAGGAACGGTATAACCCACATCACCCGTACCAAGCATCTTGCCTTTCGGGGCCTTCTTCGATTCCGGGTCACCTGCCTGTATCATAAAGTCCTTGATGACACGGTGGAACAGCGTACCTTCATACGTGCCGTCTTCCACCAGCTTGATAAAGTTATCACGATGTTTCGGGGTTTCGTTATACAGTTTCACGATGATATCACCCGCACTTGTCTCAATCTTCAACTTCGTTTCTTTTTCCATATCTACTTCTTTCTTTTGTCCCGGCTTGCAGGCAGTCAGACCGCAAACCAGTATAGTTAATAATACAATAAGATTTCTTTTCATTTTGTTTTTTATTTAATTTAAGTTTGCAAATATACTAAAATCAGACAAAAGCACTTACCTTTGCCTACATAAAAGAGATAAAAGGCAAAAGCGATGACATCCATATTAATCGTAGAAGATGATATTACTTACGGCATGATGCTAAAAACATGGCTCGGCAAAAAAGGTTTCCAAGTAACCTCCGCCAGCAGCATAGCCCGTGCTCAAAAACATATTGAGTCGGGAACCGTAGATTTGATATTATCCGACCTGCGTCTGCCCGACAAGGATGGCATTGACTTACTGAAATGGCTGGGCGAACGCAACTTGCAAATACCGCTTATCATCATGACGGGATACGCTGATATACAATCGGCTGTCCAATCCATGAAACTGGGAGCCTGCGATTATATAGCCAAACCGATAAATCCGGATGAATTATTGAAGAAAATAGAGGAAGCGCAGAAAATGCGTACCGGCCATAGTTCTTCAAAAGGCACTCCCGCCAAAGGGATAGAGAGCACTCCTCCCCCTTCCGATTATCTAGAAGGAGAGAGCGATACCGCCAAGCAACTCTATAATTATGTGAAACTGGTTTCACCTACCAACATGTCCGTACTCATCAATGGCGCCAGCGGAACGGGCAAAGAATATGTGGCCCACCGCATCCATCAACTCAGCAAGCGTGCCGACCGGCCGTTTGTAGCCATCGATTGCGGTTCTATCCCCAAAGAATTGGCCGCCTCGGAGTTCTTCGGCCACATAAAGGGTGCCTTTACCGGCGCATTGACCGACAAGACGGGCGCTTTCGTTGAAGCCAACGGTGGTACCATCTTTCTGGATGAAATAGGAAACCTGAGCTATGAAGTGCAAATACAGTTGCTGCGTGCTTTGCAAGAGCGCAAGATACGTCCCGTAGGCTCGAACAAAGAGATAAGCGTGGATGTGCGTCTGGTATCCGCCACCAACGAAAATCTGGAGCAAGCCATCGGAAAAGGGATGTTCCGTGAAGATTTATACCACCGTATCAATGAATTCACACTGCGCATGCCACAACTCAAAGACCGCCGCGAAGATATCCTGCTCTTTGCCAATTTCTTTCTGGACCAGGCCAACCGCGAAATGGACAAGCAACTGACCGGCTTCGACGATAAAGCATCACGCGCCTTATTGGAATATCCCTGGCCGGGCAACCTGCGCCAGATGAAGAACATGATACGCCGTGCCACACTGCTGGCGCAAGGCAAATTCATTACAATTAATGAACTAAGCGAACTGAAAGAACCAGCACCGGCCATCATCGGTATTCCTCTCCGCAACGAGGAGGCAGAGAAGCATCAGATTATCGAGGCGCTGCGGCAGACGGGGAACAACAAGAGCCGTGCGGCACAACTGTTGGGGATCGACCGCAAAACACTGTACAACAAGTTGAAACTTTATCACTTATCGGACTGAGAAGTGTGGAATAATTCCACATCTCCCTCCACATATTCCACATTTTTCCACACTGTGTCATACTGTGCCTCGAATTCATATACAGTTATATTTCAACAACTTAACCGAACCGCACTTCTTTTGGCACATCATTTGACCTATATTAAGCGTAAGCACCAAGCGCTACACCAAGCAGGCACTTAGACTTAACAACAATATATTATCAACCTAAAGCAAATGAATTATGAAAAAATTAGTATTAGTAGCAGCCCTGTTTATGTTTGTTTGTGGCGGATCGTTCTTGGCTCAAGCCAAGGCTCCGGTAGAACAGCCGAGTAAGACAACAACCTTGTCTAACGACACTGTGATAACGGATACCTTGCAGAAAGCCGAGAACGTCCCAGACACAGCAAAAGTGGCCGAATAACAGTAAGCACACTACAACAAAAAAGCCGTTTCCTCCTTGTCTATTCTGGGAAACGGCTTTTTCATTTCATCACAGTAAGATACTTATTATCAGACAGAAATCACTTTATATTCACTTTACCCATCATAAAGCGGCACTTTATTACCAGTAAAGTATTGCTTTATCACTAATAAAGCGGCACTTTATCGGTGATAAAGTGCCGCTTTACAATAGGTAAAGTAGAGATAAAGTATTACCAGTTCCTTTCCGGATAAAGGTCATTCCACCATGCCGGACTATCCTGCAACCAGCGGGCAAACCAAGCCATGATTGAATTGTGCCACAATTCACGCTTTGCATAATCAGACACAAAATGATTCTCACCGTCCACGGTAATGAATTCCACCGGCTTGCCCAATATCTTCAGCGCATTATACAACTGGATACTTTCACCGATAGGCACGTTCGTATCTACCGTGCCATGCAGCAACAACAGAGGAGTCTTAATCTTGTCCGCATTGAACAGCGCTCCATGTTTCGTAAACAAATCGGGATTATTCCAAGGATAGCTCTCGGCAGCCGCCACTGAGTTATAGGAGTATCCCCAGAAACCTTCGCCCCAATAGCTCGTCACATTACTGATACCTGCATGTGAGGCTGCGGCAGCAAACATATCCGTCTTAGTCTGCAGATACATCGTCATGAATCCTCCATAAGAGGCGCCCAAGCATCCGATACGTTTATCGTTGACAAACGGATGGGCTGCACAGAACTTCTTCGTGCCTTCAATAATTTCATCGGCCGTACGCTCACCCCAAGCATTGACGTGGCGTGCAGAGAACTCCTGGCCATACCCGATGGCACCACTGGGCTGGATAACATAAACCACATAGTCGCGTGATGCAAACAACTGTGCAGAGTACGGAGAAGTAATGCCGCGGGTCGTAGGAGTCGTTCCTCCATAATAGTACACGATAAGCGGATACTTCTTGTTCGGGTCGAAAGACGGCGGCAGGCAAATCATTCCCTTTATCTCCGTACCGTCCGAAGCTGTAAAGTTCCACTCTTCCATCTGTCCCAGCTCAATCTTATCGAGGATGGGCTTCATGGGGTTGGCAAGCAGGGTGGAAACTTTCTTCTTCGTGTCGTACGTGTAAGCTACACCCGTGCTGGCGTTTCCTCCGCCCACATAGGCAGCCACAACCGGATTGTCATCGGCCAGCGTGAAGGAAGTAATCACATCCTCTTCAAGCGGCAGCATCTCAAAGCCACCCGTCTTCGGAACATAACGATAGATATGACTGCAATCTCCATCGGTCGTATCGAAATAGATACATCCGTCCACACGGTTCCACTGCACGAGAGACACCGTAGGATTGAAATCGCGCGTGATGGCTTGCACTTTCTTTGTAGCCAGATCCATAATGAAGGCTTGGGTATCAAAGTCATTGGCAATAGGATGTTCACCACAGTTCTTGCCGATGCCTCCGAAAGCGGACGGACTGCCGGTCACCAGAAGCTGTTTGCCGTCCGGAGAATAGGAAGCGCCTCCCAGATAGGCATCCCAAGCCACCAGTGTATCTGCCTGCAAGGTGGCCAGATCAATCTCGAAAAGAGAAGAGAGAGAGAAAGGACATCGAGTGATGTCTGGCTTGGAAGTGCTGCACAACAGTTTCTTGCCATCCGGAGAAATATCATTCAGATAGACGTTGCGGTTACCATAGGTCAGACGCTCGGAAAGTCCCGTCGCCACATCGTATTTCATGAGATAATAACGGTTGCGAGAATTGGGGATACGGTCGTCCGGATGCAAGAGACGTTTCAACGGGCCACTCACCTTTTCGCCCTCGTCCGTGAGCATATAGATAAGGTATTCTTCCGTAGGAGACCAGCTGAAATATCCTTCCGGGACATTCTTCAGCAGCACTTCTTCACGCATCGTAGCAGGGTCGAACACAACCAGGTCGTTCTGCTTCTCACCCATAACCGTATAGTAAAGCTTGTTGCTGTTGGGCATCCACTTCATCCCTTCATTGGCATTGGGCAGTATCACCCGGCCGGTCTTCACCTCGGTCAGTTCACAACGGGTTCTGAAACGTTTCACGTCGTAACTGTCCGAATAGCGGGTCAGCAGGTACTTGCCGTTGGGCGAAAGAGAAACCCAGCTCACTCGGGAACCGAAATTGGTGTTGAACAAAGAAAAGCGTCTCTTCATGTCCGGTGCTATCTGACAGGCTACATCGGTAAAGTCTTCTTCCTTTTCAAATTCACATTTCAGCATCGGCTGCATCTTGTCGTCCGCGCTTGAAAGCAACTTGATAACAATTTCATAATCTGCTTCGGGATTCATGCGCAGACTCACGGCCGTAGGACGAACCTGCGACAAGCTGTCCTCTGCCGTCTCCTTGACCTGTTTGGATTCACCGTTTACAAACACCTCAAAACGGGCAGGGGAATATACATTCAGCTTGCCCTTCATGAAACGCTCGGCACGCAGATTGGTGGCAAACAGATAGAACAGATTGTCCTTATCCGCCTTTGCCACAGCGACATATCCGGCCGTATCAGCCGCCATACGTTCGTACTGACATCCGTCGAAGCCGAGGTTGACCTTCGTCTTCAAAAGATTACCGACAGTAAACTTATCTCCTTTGAAGTTGATACTATCGCCTTGGAGGGGGGTGCGCACCGTAACGGCAGGACGCACATTATACTCAGCAATCCTTTCCTGAGCTTGGGCAGCCAATCCTGCAAGGAGCAGCAAGCCCGACAAAACTATGATTTTCTTCATTACAGTAAGATTAAATCGTTTCAAAACCATTCCATAAATTTCCGGGAGGAACAGGCGCCTCCACTTCTATCAGTTCTTTGGACACCGGATGCACAAAACGGATAGACCGCGCATGCAGACAGATGCTGCCGTCGGGATTGGAGCGGGGCGAACCATACTTCAAGTCGCCCTTGATAGGAGAACCCATCTTTGCCAACTGACAACGTATCTGGTGATGACGTCCGGTTTTCAGGTCTACTTCCAACAGATAATAGTTCTGCGACCGCCCGATAATCCGATAGCGCAAAATCGCTTTCTTGCTGCCCGGCACCTCCTTGTCGTAGGCATAACTCTTGTTCTGTTTCTCGTTGCGTACCAAATAATTCACCAGCTCCCCTTCTTCTTCGCGAGGCAAGTTCTTCACCACTGCCCAATAAGTCTTCTTCACCTCGCTGTTCTTGAACATCTCATTCAGACGCGATAGTGCCTTACCGGTCTTGGCAAAAACAACAAGACCGCTCACGGGGCGGTCCAGTCGGTGGGTGACACCGATAAAGACATTTCCGGGCTTGCTGTACTTCTCTTTCAGGTACTGCTTTACAGTTTCCGAAAGCGGTGTATCACCCGTTTTGTCTCCCTGAACTATCTCGGAAGCGGTCTTGTTGACTATAATGATATGATTGTCTTCGTATACGACAGTCATCGTTATTTCAAAAATTAATAATGACAGAATTAAAGAATGAAAGTAGATTGTACCTTTCAATTCTTAATCCCTCAATTTGCTTGTCATTCTACATATTCATACCACCATCTACCTGAATTACCTGACCGGACACGTACGAAGACATGTCAGAAGCCAGGAAGGTAGCAATGTTTGCCACGTCTTCGGGTGTACCGCCACGGCGCAAAGGAATCTTCTTGCACCATTCAGCCTTCACTTCTTCGGACAAGGCATCGGTCATGGCTGTCATGATGAAGCCCGGAGCAATGGCATTGGCACGGATACCGCGAGAACCCAGTTCCTGTGCGATAGACTTGGCCAAAGCAATCATACCGGCTTTGGAAGCAGAATAGTTGGCCTGGCCGGCATTGCCGTGAACACCTACCACAGATGCCATATTGATAATGCTACCTGCCTTCTGCCGCATCATGATAGGGGTGCAGGCATGGATAAAGTTGAATGCCGATTTGAGGTTGACATTGATAACCATATCCCATTGCTGTTCGCTCATGCGCATCATCAGGCCGTCGCGTGTGATACCGGCATTGTTTACCAGAATATCGATGCGACCAAAGTCCTTATGGATTTCTGCCACTACATTGGCTGTGTCTTCAAAGTTTGCCGCGTTGGAGGCATATGCCTTTGCCTTTACTCCCAAAGCTTCCAGTTCCTTTGCTGTAGCCTCAGCATTTTCATCAATCACCAAGTCAGTGAATGCAATATTTGCTCCTTCTTGAGCGAACTTCAAAGCGATAGCCTTGCCGATGCCACGTGCTGCACCCGTCACAATGGCTGTTTTTCCATCTAATAATCCCATACTATTTTTAAATTATTTATAAAATGTATTCTTACTTCTTCCCTAACGCGCCAAGCACCAGACGGGTAACGTAAGCATCCCGCACCTCATCCTCCAGATTGGCTCCTATATGGCCACGAATATAAGGTGTTTCAATGCCTTTGACACTGTAATGCACAATCTCAGCAGTCATATCCAAATCGTCTATCTGGAAAACACCTTTCTCCATGCCTTCACGCAAGACTTCCTTGAAAAGTTGGGTTTCCTTGGCGTCAAAACGTTTGCGCACTTTCTCCACTCTCCAAATATCCCGAAAGAAATTGGCACGAAGGGTACCGTTCCGAAAAACAACCTCCTTCACTGCATCCAGATGGGTATAAATCATTTCCATCAGTTTCTCGTCCGGCTGAACATCCTTCTCCACCACGCGCTTCATCATATCCGAGAGAATATCCAGCTCCGACTCAACAACAGCCAAGTAAATATCTTCCTTGCTCTTGAAATAGGTATAGAGCGTTCTCCTACCTTTCTTTGAAGCGAGGGCAATATCATTCATCGTGGTATTTTCAACACCCATCTTTGCAAACAGCTGACGGGCAACGTCCACTAATTTAGCTTTTGTTTTAGATACGGTCATAAATTAATTGCACATTGCTTTATTATTTGAGCAAAAGTAAGACATTTCCGCATATCTTACAAGAAAACATTCATTTTATTAACAAATAGCTCTAAAAAGAAAGAAAAAAGCAGGCTTACTATCATTTTATTTATCAGCACATTACCTAGAAAAGCCTACTTAATCTCAAAATTATCATGCATTTTATTTGCATATTAAATAAAAAGCCGTACCTTTGCACTCACAAAACGATAACATCGCGGAGTGGAGCAGTTGGTAGCTCGTTGGGCTCATAACCCAAAGGTCATTCGTTCGAGTCGGATCTCCGCAACTATAATGAGGATAAATAGCTGATGTAAGCTTTTTATCCTCTTTTTTTTAAAAGGTCGGACAAGACAGGGGCAGTTTGCAGATTTTTTATGGAAATACATATAAAACAGATACCCTCATAGCCTAACGACCATGAGGGTATCTGCCGATTAAAAGCAAACCAGATTCTCCGATATACTTTACTTCATCTTTATACTTCTGTCTCGTACTTTTCTCAATATCTTTTCCAGTTCGAACACTTTCTCAGGATATTGTGTTGCCACATTCTTTTTTTCGCCTACTTGCTTCATATCATATAATTGAGGAGTACCCAAATATCCAGTTTCAATTTTCGGCCCCCAAGGTATCATTTCCGGTCCGTCACCTCCTTCAATGAATTTCCAGTCTTTGGTACGTACAGACAAAGTGTGGTTGGCAGCTTGCTCAACAACCCATGGACGATCCGTCTTGTCTTGGCCCAACAAGTTGCCCAGGCGGTTATAACTGTCGGGAGCACTTCCTTTCGGAATACGAGCATTCACTAAAGAAGCCAATGATGCCAACCAGTCTATTTGTGAAATAAGAACATCGCTAACCCCGGGCTTGCCGACGGCCTGGGGCCAATGCACAATTACAGGAACGCGAGTACCTCCTTCGAATGCACTATATTTCCCCCCTCGCAAACCACCGGTAGGTTCGTGACCGTTCAGTAATTCTTCCGCTTTGTCATCGTATCCGTCATCTACCACCGGACCATTGTCACTGGAAAGGATAATCAATGTATTCCCGGTCAGCCCCATTTCGTCAAGGGTTTCCAACAACCGACCTACACTCCAGTCAAACTGTGCGATAGCATCACCACGCAACCCCATCTTGTTTTTACCACGAAAACGCTCATGTGGAAAACGGGGAACATGCACATCATTCGTAGCGAAATACATAAAGAAAGGTTCGTCCTTATGTTGCTTGATAAACTCAATGGCATGTGTAGTAATGGAATCAGCTATATTTTCATCTTTCCACAATGCTTTCCCCCCCCCTTTCATATAACCAATCCGGCTGATACCGTTTACAATGGACATATCATGTCCGTGGCTTGGTTTGAGATTGTACAACAGTTCGGGGTTGTCTTTACCGGTAGGCTCACCGGGGAAATTTTTTACATAGCTCACTTCTATCGGAGCGGAAGGATCGTAATTGGCAACTTGGCCATTTTCAATAAATACACAAGGAACCCGGTCGGCCGTGGCAGCCATAATATAAGAGTAATCGAATCCTAAATCGCCCAAAGAGGCGGAAAGAGGAGCATTCCAATCTTGTTGCCCAGTTTTGTCACCTAACCCCAAATGCCATTTACCAAATGCTCCTGTGGCATAACCGGAACTTTTAAACATATCTGCTATGGTGTACTGTTCGGGACGTATAATCATTCCCGCATTTCCTACCGCAACGTCTGTTCCCGGTTTACGCCATGCGTATTCTCCTGTCAGCATGGAATATCTGGACGGGGTACTGGTGGCAGCGGTGGCATGTGCGTTGGTAAACCGGATACCTTTGGATGCCAAGCGATTAACATTAGGGGTTTGCACATTTTTTGCCCCATAACATTCCAAGTCGCCATATCCCAAATCATCAGCATAAATAAGAATCACATTCGGTTTGTCCGTATTCTGCTTTCCATTTTCCGCATAAGCTGTCAGGTATGAAGCTACAGCTAGAGAAAGCATTCCATAGTGTTTTTTTTTCATATAAAGTACCATTATTTTGTAAGTAATGCGAATCAGTATTTGAGATCACTTACTGATTCAGTTTATAAATTGTTATTATTCAATCTCCTCATATACTCATCTCTTAATCTCCTTGTTAATCAACAAATTATAAGAATAAAAAACACTCATTATTCTAATTATGATTCCCAAGTAGAAAGAGTTAAAACTTATGAATATATATATGTATATCTGCGATGTTTACGAGTCTTCACTGAAGTTCTACACCAATCAGGAGCTACTTACTGTACAGCGCTATTTTAGCATCAAAGAGATACATACATTTACCAAAGCATATTTGCTTTCCTAGTTTCCTAACCTTCCCAACTATCGGTTAAACCTGATGAGTGAGGCGATTAACGAACTGGTGAAGCTGCTGCTTACTTTCTTTAAACCAATAGATTGCGATTCTATGACATCACTTATTGACTCCATGCCCATCACTACTTGTGCAGGAAAGACAAAACAGAGGAAATGGCTACTGAAAATGATTATCTTATCATCCGCACAGGAGAATAATCTGACAGTTCTTAAAAGAGAAGTAGATGATGGTCTGATAAACAGAGATATATTTGCCGATAAGTATACTCAGACTTCGCATTTTTAGGAAATAAACAGCAAAAAAAGTGTAAACATACTGACTCCCACTAAAGTTATAAAAGGAGAGAATCCGATTATTACGCAAAGACAGAAAGCAGACAGAGACCTATTTTCTATTGCCGTTTCAAAGGTCAGACAACCCATAGAATCGTTTTTCAACCGGCTAAATGAGAAAACAAATACTCAAAGAACGATGAAAATCTGATTTACATTCGGACTTTTGGTACATACGATGGAGAAAATTGCCATCGCATTTATTTATTAAAACAATGAATCAGAGTTCAACTACTGATTCGCATAAGTAACAGATATTACAAACTTACGCAAAATCCTTTAGATTTTATGCCAGTCGCATAAAAAAACAACACCACCTCCTTCTCCTTAGCCTTATTTGTACTCTTGGTACACATTTTTTCTTATCTTTAGGTCTCCAGTAATTAAGCTATAAATTGGCTTCTTATGAATGTGGTCTTGATGTTCACAAAGATAGTATTTATATATATATCTTGTATAAAAACGGCTCAAAAATTGATTCAGTTTTTGGTAGTTGGATAAACTACGTGATTTGCTTGTTTCCCATCATGTTTGTGAAGTGTCCCTTGAGAATATGAGTATCTATTGGATTGTTGTTTGGAATAACTCAATGGTTTTGTAACCGATACCAATCGTGATATCCTGCGCCAATATCATGAGGAACGCTTGCAGATGAAGCGGCATAAACTTAAACCTTATTGATGAAAAGGACCGTGTCTTTGTGGGAGACTTCAAAAACAGGAAGTCTCCCGGGATAATGTGGGCCTAATAAATCATATCTATCCCCAAGCAGAAAGAGAGGGAGGTGAGCTTCTTTGTTTTTTTAGAGGAAAGATAGGGATATACTCCAAAAGGCTCAGAGTAAATCTACAAAATTACGGAAAGATTCCCTTCAAAAGAATCGGTTTCCGTCAAAACATCCTGATAAAGAACAATCCCAGCCCGATGGCAACCCCAGTCGAAATAAGTCCGGGCAGCATGAACGAATGATTCAGTACATACTTGCCGATGCGGGTTGTTCCGGTACGGTCGAAATTGATAGCCGCTATCACAGTGGGGTAATTGGGAATAAAGAAATAACCGTTTACCGCGGGAAACAGAGCAATCAGTACCAGAGGCGAAATGCCCAAAGCGATGCCTAAAGGCATAAGCGCACGCACAGTAGCAGCCTGGCTATAAAGCAGAATCGACATGACAAACAAGGCTATACCGAACAGCCACGGCATCTGCCTCACCACTCCTTCGATGGACTGGGTCAGCTGGAGCACGTTTCCCTGAAGAAAAGTATCTCCCATCCAGGCAATGCCGAATATGGCAATCACCGCCTGCATGCCTGCAGGGAATACGGAACCTTGTGTTGCCTTCATACCGTCGGTACGGGTCAGCAGCAAGATGAGGGCGGCAGCAGAAAGCATCACGATTTCGATGATGGCAGACATGCCGAGCTTCACCGTTTCTCCGTCTATCACGAAGGCAGGTCGTAAACTGTCGAACGAACCGAAGAACACGATAAAAACAGTGGCAAGGAAGAAGATGAGGACGGACAGGACAGCATGCCGCTTGTTATGTATATCCCTTATCTCCACCTTCGCAGCGGTCAGACAACCTTCGGATAACCGCTTCCTATATTCCGGATCGTCCGCAAGGTCCTTGCCCACCTTCATAGAAAACAAGGCACCCACAAGCACCCCGATAATGGTAGCCGGAACTGTTATTTTCAGAATATCGAACAAGGTAACGTCAAATCCAGTCAGCAACCCGAGCAAGGCAACGGTGGCAGCCGAAATGGGACTTGCCGTTATGGCCTGCTGCGAAGCAATCACCGCAATGCCCAGCGGCCTTTCCGGGCGTATCTTTGTTTCGGTAGCCTCCTCGGCTATCACAGGTAGTAGCGAATAGGCCACATGTCCCGTACCTGCAACCAAGGTGAAGAGATAGGTGACGATGGGACTTAGGATGGTGACCTGCGAGGGATTCTTCCGCAACAACCGCTCAGCCAGCCTCACCATATAGTCCAGTCCTCCGGCGGCCTGCATGCAGGATGCGGCAGAAATAACAGCGGCTATCATCAGCATGACGTCAATGGGAGGCGATGTGGGCTGCAAGCCAAAACCGAACGTCAGGACAGCCAAGCCTATCCCTCCCATTACTCCTAGTCCGATGCCGCCCAGACGGGCACCGATAATGATAGCCACCAATACAAATAACAATTGCAAGACCATACCTTACTTCTTTTGATTTCCTGCAAAGATAATGCAAACTGAATACAGAACTTTCATGCCTGCATGAAAAAGTTCTGTATTCGATGCAGCCTGTTTTCGTTTTCCGGTCAAAGATAATGTATTCGTACTACGGTTGTTCACCTATTTCCAATTTCGCAGCCTGTTTCAAATTCAAATGCAGAGAAGCTTCCTCCCCGACAGGTGTCCAAAGCACCTGCCGACATTCACCGACTTGCAGTGAATTCCAATGTTCGCGACTACCCGACAAATGTTCGGTGTCGATGTGGAATGAGTCGGCAACCACTTGCCAGGCATGCACTTCATCCAAATCTATATGCAAATCGCGCACCTCGCCACTGACGAACTTCAATTCAACCGCCCGAGCCGACAGCGAGTTCATCCGGCAGTTTCTCACCGAAGCAACGCCCCGCGTATGGAAAGCAAGCGAGTCGCGACGGAAATCACAGAAAGCGGCGGCAGCATCAACATCCACCAAGACCGTCTGCACAGTGGAAGGTATTTTCAGTTCCATTTGTTCCGATTTGATTTTCACAAAAGCGAAAGAATGCAAATCCGCCTTGCGGGAGAAATCAAAGGAAACAAGCAATGTGTCGCCCACCAAACTCATCGAGAGAAATTCATCCATATCACCGGCATAAGAAAAGCTACCTTGCCCGGAATCTGCCGGAGATACCGACAAGGGAACCTGACAGAGTGAATAAGAAATCCTGTCCGGCTCTCTCACTGTCCGCTTATGCTCTTCCCGTACAATGGAAGAGTGAAGTAGTTTCACTACCCTGCATTCGGGCAGTTCTACCGTTTTCCTTTCTCCGCCGATTTCAACGGCATCGGCCGATTCCCTCCCGACCATGTGACATGACGCATAAAAAATGGCACCGCATATCACCGCCAATCCGGCAACCAGCATTCCTATTATCACATACGTTGTTCGTTTCATGACGTTTTCTCTTTTTCTTTATTTTTGTTTCTTAATAAACTTCCGGTACATATCAGCCAGTTCTTCGGCTGATATGCCCAACATGGAAAGCTGCCTGAAAAAATAATCAGACTCTTCTTTCATAAAATACTCCTTGCGCAACGAGAATATCAACTCGCGGGCATCAGCCGACACAAAATAGCCAATGCCGCGCTTGTTATAAATCACCCCCTGCGTCTGTAAGTAATCGTAGGAACGCATCACGGTATTGGCATTTACCTCTACCACGGCTGCATATTCGCGCACCGAGGGGATACGTTCCTCCTTCCGGTATTGCCCCAGAAGCACTTCATCACAAATGCGCTCCGCTATTTGCAAGTAGATGGCTTTACTCTCTTTAAAATTCATACGACTACCAGCGATTAATGATTTCGGATTCTTTGAAACGGAAATAGGCAACTGTCCAGTTGAACAAAGCCATGAAGGAAGAAACCAAGGTTATCAGAAGCAGCAACTCATTTTCGGTCAGTTCGCCCATATTCCACATATATTGGTTTCCCAGCAGCAACTTGTGCATCATGACAATCACCAAAATATAGACTATGACGATGCCCACTCCTGCCACAAATGTTTTGACAAAGGCATTCTTAGACCAGATAGCGCTGCCAAGCACAAAGCAGGATTGAAAAAAGAAATACATGCTGAGCGCAAGCATAAACTGCTCGTAGGTGGGAAAAGCCGTCCAATACCCCGCACAATCGCCCACCAGACGGGAAAGTAACGGCACCTGTGCCACAGTCCCGGCTTCGGGATAGGCAGCCATGTATACCAGCATGCGTGTCCAGTCGGCCAGCCTATAGGCTACCAGATAGGCCAGCAAGAAACCAAAGGTAAACACCAGCCATCGGGCAAAAAACTTCTCGAACATGGTGGCAGGCGTCATCAGCACGCCCAACCGACCGTTCTTCGTCTTCATGCCTTCCATCATGAACGATGCACTGAGGCATCCCATAACGCCCATGCCTATCATGAAGATGACGGTTCCGAAAGTCCAGATATCCTGCTCTATCCTATCCTGCATCTGGAGTACATCCTGCCACCTGCCATATTCATAATAGGCATTCCAGACCAGAACAACGGTAAGCCCACCATACATCAGCAGCATGCGGAGCAGCAGGGACTTCCAATTCTCGATTATCTCCTTGCGACATACGTTGGCGAAACGGTGCAAACTAAAAAAAGTATCGTGTATCTTCATCTCGGTTCATTCATTTGGGGGTGGAACATTTCTGCTATCTTTTCGGGAACCGAAAGCGTGGCTCCAAACAGCAGTTCAAGGTTGATTTCCGTTTCAGCCTCTTCCGTATTGGGCAGCATCAGGTAATTGCCTTGCACGGAAGGGAGTGCATAGAGCGCACGCTTGGCCAATTCCCGGTCGTCGCTCTCCATAAACAACAGTTTGTTGCAAATGCCGGAGATGGATTCGTCGAGCAGCACATGGCTGTTGTCCATTATCAACACATGGTCTAACACTTTGTCTATATCGCGTATCTGGTGCGTGGAGATGACAATCGTCTTCTCCTCGGACATGCCCGATGCCAGAAACTTGCGGAACTGGCTCTTGCCCGGAATGTCAAGTCCGTTGGTAGGCTCGTCCATCAGCAGCAGAGATGTATTGGTGGCCAAGGCAAAACTCATGAAGACTTTCTTCTTCTGTCCCATGGATAATGCGCCCAAATGAGCATCCATATCCATCTCGAAAAGATGAAGATACCGCACCATGTCTTCTTTGCTGAAACGGGGATAGAACCGGCTGTTCAGTTCGATGTAACTGACCAAGGACACCGATGGAAGATCGAACTCCTCGGGCACCAAAAACATGTCCTGCAACGTGGCAGGCAACCGGCGGCGCACATCGGTACCACGATACATCACTCTCCCCCGTTTGGGAGTCAACAAACCGCTCATCAGATAGAGCAACGTGGATTTGCCCACGCCATTCTTCCCCAACAGCCCATACACTTTGCCCGTTTTCAGCGAAAGCGAGAAATCACTCAGGACTTCTTTTCTCCTTCTGTGATAACCAAACGAAACATTTTTTGCTTGTAGCATAACTTGAATGATTTAATGATTTTCAGCAATTATGTGCACTAGCACAGTAGTACACTACAAATGTAGCGCTTCTTTTCAATATAACAAGTGCTTTCACAGAAATATGCCTCCAAGAATACAAAAAGAAGGCAAAAAGAAAGAAATGGAAAAAGAGAACAAGCAGACTAAAATCGCCAGCAGTACATTAGTAAATAGACTGACTTCCAAAGAATACGTGCGGAAATCATATTCGAACATTATCCCGAACTGAAATCGGTCTACGACTTGGCTATAGAGTTGACCAATATATATTATAAGCACAATGACAAGGATGTGTGATGTGGAAAAAGCAAAAGCCCCCTCGTCATTTCTGACTCGGGGGCTTCCTCTAAAACGGCGACTACCTACTCTCCCACTGTTAC